>QFOI01000065.1 GCA_003241175.1 Pseudopedobacter saltans | reverse complement strand
ACTTTTTCTTCTTTCAATTCTAAAATACTTTCTTGCAAAGCGTCGATGAATTCATCTACTTGTTTGCGTGAAATAGCTAGAGAAGGAAGTAGTCTGATCACATTTGGTTTGGCTTCGCCTGTGAAGACTTGAAATTCATCGAACAAATGTTTTTTCAAGTTTTTGATTTCTTCTGGTACGTCAAAACCAATCATCAAACCTTTACCACGTACGTTTTCGATACCGTCAATAGATTTCAATCTATTGAGCAAATAGGTACCACGAGATTTTGCTTTTTCAACCAAACCTTCTTCTTCAATCACTTCCAAAACGGCCAATGCTGCGGCACAAGCCAAAGGATTGCCACCGAAAGTCGTTCCCAACATTCCGAATGATGGTTTGAATTGTGGCGCTATGGAAATCGCTCCAATAGGAAAACCATTCCCCATCCCTTTTGCCATCGTATAAATATCAGCATTTACACCAGCATAGTCAGTTGCATAAAACATACCGCTTCTACCATAGCCACATTGTACTTCGTCTGCAATAAACACCGCACCATAACTATCACATAGCGTTCTTATTTTTTGCAAAAAACGATCTGTGGCAATACGGATACCACCAACACCTTGTATCGCTTCGATGATCACAGAAGAAGTTTCTTTTCCATATTTGGTAAAATAATCTTCTAGTGCTTTTTCATCATTGAAAGGCAAAAATGTTACTTCGTCTGTTTCGTTTACAGGTGCAACAATTTTAGGATTGTCCGTAGTCGCAACAGCCAAAGAAGTACGTCCGTGAAAGGAATGCGAGAAAGCAACTATACGTTTTCTTCCCGTATGGAAAGAGGCCAGTTTCAATGCATTTTCATTCGCTTCTGCTCCACTATTGACTAGGAAAAGTTGATAGTCTTCTTTGCTACTTACTTTTCCAAGTTTCTCCGCCAATTCATCCTGAATGGGAATATGCACAGAGTTGGACCAAAAACCAATTTTGCTTAATTGATTTTGGATACGTTCCAAATAATGTGGATGCGTGTGTCCAATACTAATCACAGCATGACCGCCGTACATATCCAAATATTGTACACCGTTTTCGTCCCACAAATAAGAGCCATTCGCTCTTTCAATTTTTAAATCCGCAAGTGGATATACTTTGAAAAGTTCCATATTTTATGCTTAATGCTTAACGCTGACTGCTCAACGCTAGAGCTTTTTTAAATCGATTCGTTTCTAATTGATTTGATAAGTTTGATCAACATTGCCTTGACTTCATTTGTCGCATTATTAATCTTTTCAAAATCACCCAAACTAATATATCCTAAATCCCTACTCAGTAAAATACAATATTCTGTTTCGTGTGCTGAGCCGAGTGCGATATCCAAAAAATGAACAAAATCTTTATCAGAATTACGACCACATCCTTCCACTATATTTAAAGGAACTGAATACGCTGCACGTCTTAATTGAGAAGCTAATGCAAATGTTTCTTCTTTTGGAAATTGAGTAATTATTTCTTTATAAATAAGTAGACAAAGTTCGTGAGATTTTTGCCAAACTTGATAATTTTTATAATTTCTCATTTCTTATGCTTAAAGCTAAATGCGCAATGCTCAACGCCAAATACAAGTCGCTTATTTTTTCTGCTTTAAGCTTTTCGCCTTCTGCTTTTTGCTTCAAGCCTTTCGCCTCCTACCTCTAAAAAAAACTCCCCTTCAACTTCAACCCTGCCGTTTCTTCTAGTCCAAATAACAAGTTCATATTCTGAACTGCTTGTCCGGATGCACCTTTCAACAAATTGTCAATGATACTATGAATCACCAATTTCGAACCTACTTTTTCTAAATAAATCAAACACTTAGAAGTATTGACGACTTGTTTTAGGAAAATAGGTTTATCGCTGACAAATGTCATTGCAGCATCTTTGTAAAAATCCTTATAAATAGTTTGAATTTCTTCTAAAGATTTACGCAAAGTTACGGTCGAACTAATATAAATCCCTCTTGGAAAATCACCGCGCCAAGGCACAAAACTAATCTTTTCATCCTCTTCTTTTGTAACAAATGCAGGTTGAGATGGAAAACTATCCTGCAATTGATGCAAAGATTGATAGATTTCTTTCAAATGCTGATGTTCCAATGTTTTGTAAGCGGAAATGTTATTGTCACGATAGGAAAAATGGGAAGTCGCCGCTAATTTCTGTCCAGCACCTGTCGATCCCGTAATTCCTGTTGTGTACACTTCATCCAACAAACCTGCCGCTGCCAAAGGCAATAAACCCAATTGTAAAGCCGTAGCAAAACAACCAGGATTCGCAATATTTTTGGCTTTTTGAATAGCTGCTTTATTTAGTTCAGGCAAACCGTACACAAATTCTTTTCCACCAATAGTCGCCAATGGAGACAAACGAAAATCTTGTGAAAGATCAATGATTTTCACAGAATCCGCAACCGGATTCGCTTCTAAAAATTTGCGTGCGTCACCGTGTCCCAAACACAAAAACAAAACATCTACATTATCTACAGGATTGTTCAATTCACCTGTAAACTGTAGTTCCGTTTCGCCCAATAAATCTTGATGCACGTCGACAATCGGATTGCCTGCATTGCTCGTACTATGCACAAAACTTATTTCCACATCAGGATGACGTAGTAAAATGCGTAACATTTCACCACCCGTATATCCCGCTCCACCTATAATTCCAACTTTAATCATCTTAATAAGGTTTGAGGTAAAAGGCAAAAGGTTTGAAGCAATTGCTTTTTACCAGATCACTAACTATTTCATTTTAAATACTCGCGCAAGTATTAGTGAGGAACGAACGGTACTTGTGTGTCAGTTCAAGTTTCACACAAGCACCGCTTCGCTAATGCTTGCGCGAGTTTCCAGCGAGGTTTATGTTTTACTCAATCATTCTAATACTCAACAAACCTTTTGCAGTTCCATAATAATCTCTAGCACTACTGTACAAATATTCTTCAGCTTTATCTACAAACCCTTCAACCACTGGATTGTTGTGTAAATAATCCAACTTTTGTTTCATTATATCAAATTTGGAAAGTTCTATTGGATGATTGCGCTGTTGCCAAAATTGAAAATCTTTGTTATTGCCATTCTTTAATCCTGCTCGTTTCATCATCCATAAAATCCATTCTTTGCGACTTTCAAAAGAATTATTCTGAATTGATTTTCGCAATTCTCTTGAAGTATAACTCTTGAAATCCCTCATAATTGAATCTAACGATTGATTATTTGTCCCGATAATGAGATGAACATGACTGGTCATTATGCACCAAGCATATACTTCTAAACCTTTCTCTTTCTTACAAAACTCTAAACTATTTAAAAGAACTTGTTTATATTCATTTCTAATAAATACATCTATCCAATACACGACTGAGAAACTAACAAAATATAATTTGTCATTGTCTCTGAATTTATATCGTGTACTCATAGGTTTTCAAATTATATCTTCAACACTTGCACAGCTCTCGCGCAAGCATTAGTGAGGAACGAACGATGCTTGTGCGAAAAATAAATAATCAAGCACACAAGCACCGCTTCGCTAATGCTTGCGCGAGGCTTTGATAGTCCTAAAGCCCTCTCCTCAAAGGAGAGGGTTGGGTGAGGTTATTTCTCTGCATCCTCTTCCACAGACTTGTATATCGCCAATTGATTTCCGAATATTTTGCTGAAACCACGAACGTCTTCGCCTGTCCAACCTTTATTTACTTCACCGTAAGCACCGAATTTGGCACTCATTAGATCATATTTAGATTCGATACCTTCTACTTGGAAATAATGCGGATATAATTTTACAAATACATCACCTGTTACGTGTTTTTGTGAACTCGTAAAGAATGCTTCAATATCACGCATTACAGGATCCAAAATTTGACCTTCGTGCAAATAATTTCCGTAGAAAGAAGACAAATTATCTTTCAAAGACAATTGCCATTTGGTCAACACATATTTTTCCAAAGAATGATGCGCTTTGATGATAATTACCGGAGCTGCTGCTTCGAAACCTACACGACCTTTGATACCAATAATTGTATCTCCAATATGAATGTCACGACCAATACCAAAAGGACCAGCGATCGCTTGCAAAGCTTGAATCGCTTCTGTTGGATGAGCGTATTTTTGACCATTTAATCCTACCAATTCTCCTTTTTCAAAAGTCAATTTTACTTCTTCAGGATTTGTTTTTGTGATTTGTGTAGGCCAAGCTTCATCAGGTAAAAATTCACGGGATTTCAATGTTTGCACACCACCAACGCTTGTACCCCAAAGGCCTTTATTGATTGAATATTTATTTTTTTCAAAATTCATATCCGTAACGCCTTTCTTTTTCAAGAATTCAATTTCTTGTTCGCGTGTCAAAGAAAGATCACGGATCGGTGTCAAAATTTTCACACCTGGTAATTCAATATCGAAAACCATATCAAAACGAACCTGATCATTGCCAGCTCCTGTACTTCCGTGTGCCACCGCTTCAGCGCCCAATTCTTTGGCATATTCTGCAATATGAATCGCTTGAATCAAGCGTTCCGCACTGACACTCAAAGGATAAGTGTTGTTTTTCAATACATTACCGAAAACCAAATATTTGATGATGCGGTCATAATAGCCTTGAACAGCATCAACTGTTTTATGTGTTTTTACACCTAAATAATAGGCGTGTTTTTCGATATTTTCTAATTCCTCTTGACTAAAACCACCTGTGTTCACGATAACACTATGCACATCGTAACCCAAGTCTTCGTGTAAATATTTCACACAAAAAGAAGTATCAAGACCACCACTAAAACCTAAAACAATTGATTTGGACATTATTGAAATAATTTGAAATTTTATATAAAAATAAAGGGTTTAAAGATTTGACTTTTAAACCCTCATGTAAAATATTAATGAAATAAATCGTGTAGCAAAGCTTTGTGTTTCGGTGCATTGCCGCCACCCAATTTTTTGTTTTTGTCTTTTTTGAGAAAAGGTTTCAAGAACCACGCTTTTTTGAATTTGAGTAATCTTTCATACTCGTCTTTCTTTTCTTCAAAATTTTCCATTGTCTCCTGTGGCGTATAGTGATCTTCCGGATCGTACAACATCGCGGTACAGATACAGTTTGTTCTGTTCTTTGCAGTTAAGATGTCATAATTGACACAGTTCCGACAGCCTTTCCAGAATTCCTCATCGTCCGTCAATTCTGAGTAAGTTACGGGTTCGTAACCCAATTCGGAATTAATCTTCATGACAGCCATACCAGAAGTCAAACCGAAAATTTTTGCATTGGGATATTTAGTCCGAGACAGGTTGAAAATCGCCTGTTTGATTTTTTTTGCAACACCATGCTTTCTAAAATCTGGTGAAACAATCAATCCACTATTGGCAACGAATTTACCGTGACTCCATTCTTCAATATAACAGAATCCAGCCCATTTACCATTTTGGTCATGTGCAATGACAGCCTTGCCTTCCTCCATTTTGTGCGCTACATATTCTGGAGTGCGCTTAGCGATACCAGTACCACGCGCTTGTGCAGAAAGAAACATTTCGTCCACAATTTCCTGTGCGTAATGTTTATCTTTCGGTGTTGCTATTCTAACAATGATTTCTACTTGATCCGAATTTATGTTATGTTGTTCCACTATTCTAATTTGTAAGACAGAGTTGAAAAAATAAGGTATCGAGTCCGCCAACATTAAGGCTTGAACTAACAAATACTATTCCTATAATTTTAAATGGAAAAAAGCGATAGGCGTATTAAATCCTCTGTCGTCGTATTAGCTTGGCGATGGATACGGGGTTACCCAAAAAAGTTGCCAACTTCCTTACAATGGTGTAGGAATGGTCTACCGTGTTGATATTATGGGTTATAATCTGTTTCAATTTCTGAAAGAATGAAATTGTGATCCAATATTGTTTAATAATTCGCTTTCGAGACGCAAAGTTAATAATGTTTGAAAATATGTGGACAATTTTTTTTGTATTTAACATTTTGAGTCTTTTGTGGCAATTCTAATGGAGTGACAGATTTTGCAGTATTCTTTTTCAATAAATGATTTAAGGAGTGCTGTATTTATTTCAAAGTTATTTTGATGTAATGATAATATGAGATAAAAATATAACTTTAAACAAATAATATATAGATAAATTATTCAATAACAATTAATTATAAACAATTAAAATAAGAAATAAAAAATATTGCAAAAAGTTGAAACATATATTTGATTTTAATCAAACTAAATATTTACATTCGTTTATGATTATATGTTATAAATCAAAATATAACCTTTAACATGTGATCTGCTAATCGTTAATTATCATAAACACCAAAATAATTAAAACACCACGTTAAACTATTGCATCATTAATAGAGCAATTTTTATTTTTTAAACATTTATCAATTACTATGAAAAAAGCCCTTTTTGCAGCTTTAATGCTAACAAGCTTAGGACTGAGCCAAGTTAATGCCAATGTAACCAAAACCGCTAGCGAACGTATTGAATTAAAAGCAAATGTATCTACAGTATCTGGATTATTTTACTACAATGTAGTGACCTATTGTAAACAGAGAGAAGGGAGAAGTATTGTAACTTATAAGATTACAACCACTTATATGTTCTGTTTCCCTGTATGTGTACAAAAAACAAAAGTATCAAGTAGACCGTGTTCCGATAACGATGATGACGGTAATACTGGTGGAGGCACAGGAGGAATGGGGTAATATTTTCCTTTAACACTCTATTTTTTCATAGCACTTTCCCAAAATTTAGGAAGGTGCTATGATTTTAAAAAAGCATTTTTTCAAACAAACCTATACCTATGAAAAAGTTTTTACACTTATTATTTACAGTTAGTTTCTGTCTAATTGGAGGCTACTTAATAGCCCAAAAGCCTACGATTTCACTACTTGGGAATACCACTGCATGGGTGAGAGGAAATGCAACTTCTAATTCTGGTGCCGGGAATGGATATATTAGTGGATCTGCTGTTGGGGTTACTAATGGGCAATTGCCGAGTTTTACATGGAATATTCCCTCTGGTACCAATAGAATGATGGTGCTCAATTTTTATTTTGAGCGTGATTTTAGAAATGGTTCTGATGGTGGAAATTGGCCATCAACCTATCACTCCTCTGGTGATTATTTCGATCCATTTACTTTATCAGTTGGTACAAAGACTCCAACCTTAATAAGGGCGGCATCTGCATCTTGGCGAGGAGATGGAAAGGATAAAGAAATTACTCCCGACCAAGCACAATTTGGTGCAATTATGTATCGTTACGTTTTATCAGATGCAAACGGCCTTCCTTCAGGTAACACTACTTTTGACTTCTCAGGTATAGTTGCCCCTAACAATGCTGGTGATGAATTGGCTGTTTCTATAGAAGTTTATAATAATGTGAGTCCTATCATTACCTATGATAATAATTACGATGGAGTAGCTTGGATGGTGGCAAATAACAATACAGCAGGTGCAAATCAGCAAACCAATAGGAATACATTCACAATGAGTGCGAAACAAGTTACTACCCCATTAGGTCGTTCCGCTACGGATTTTTGGTATGAAGGCTTTGCTTCCGATACAAAAGATCATACCATCACAAGTAATTGGAACTTAATTAATAATGTTAAAGTAACCAACAATATAAGCGGACAAGGTCTGTCTGCAAATACTGGTTTACCCACTATTGGAAATGAATCCGATGGATCAGATATGTTGATTTCATATACGAATGGAGTGTCCTCTGCGCCATCCATAACACTTACTCGACCAAATAGTGATGCGACATACATTATGAATGCCCGTTTAAGCACACTTACACTTACCCCGCTTGCAATGCCGTCCATTTCTGGCAATGTATATTGGGATACAGATGGACCGACAAATATCAACGGAACGGGAACGAATGGCGATGGCTTATTTGTAAATGTTCTAGATGCAAATAGTAATGTTGTATACGCAGCAACGGTAGCTAGTGATGGGACTTATACCATTCCTGCAGGATATGTAATTGAAACCTATACCTATACTTTACAATTAACAAAGAATAAAGGAACAACTAGCTCATCTCCTCCTACTACCGCATTAAATGACGGATGGGTTACTGTTGGCGAGAGCTCTTCTACAACAGGCAATGATGGTACTGCTAATGGATTGCTATCTACAGGAAAAATTGGAACAACGAATATCTCTGGAATGAATTTTGGGATAAATAATCCTACTGTGCTTCCTATAACTTTCTCCAAACCATTGTGGGCACGTTTACTGGATAATAGTATTATATTAGGTTGGACAACCGCCACGGAAATAAATAATAAATATTTTGATATCCAACGTAGTGCCGATAGTAAAAATTGGACAAGTATTGGTACACTAAATAGCTTTTTTGCAAACGGAAACGGAGACGGACATGAATATTCTTTTTCTGACAATAAGCCTTTAATGACTACAAATTATTATCGCTTACAGCAATATGATTATGACGGGAAATATAGTATAGGTGATGTCGTAAGCATTAGCCGAGAGAAGGTTTCATTTTCACTTGCTCCTAATCCTGCCACAAGTAATATAACAGCTATGGGTATTGTTGCTGGATCTACAATTCGTATTTACAATACATCTGGACAACTAGTTAAGGAAAAATTAGCGAGTGCGGCATCTGAAACGATAGAAATTTCTTCTTTACCTTCTGGTGTTTACATTGTTCAAATTATTGCCAAAGATGGTAAAAAACAGTCCTCAAGATTTATCAAAAACTAATCTCAATTTTTTGTGAACAAGAACGGTCGATTTTATAAATCGACCGTTCTTGTTTTTTAGTACAATTTAAAAAGAAGCGAAAAAATATTTTCAAAATTTGAAATTTGTAAATATGTTCATCCTATCCTAAGTTTGAACAAATAACTTTTTTAGAATCTCCAATTCCATGAAATATAAATTACTTTTTTTAAGTACAGTACTTTTAGTCTCAATTCTTTCTCAGGGACAAACCTATCGTATCTGCATACAGACCACAAAAGGCAAAATAAAACTCGAGTTGTACGACGGCACGCCTAGACACAGGGACAATTTTGTCAAGTTGGCTAAGTCACATTTTTACGATGGCGTTTTGTTTCATCGTGTCATACCACAATTCATGGTACAGGCAGGAGATCCGGATTCTAAAAATGCAAAAAAAGGTGACTCATTAGGTGATGGTGACTTGAAATATAGGATTCCAGCAGAAATAATGCCTGACAAATACTATCATAAACGAGGAGCATTAGGTGCCGCGCGGGAAGACAATCCTGGGAAAGAATCCTCCGCTGTTCAGTTCTATATTGTAACAGGTAAAATACAAACAGATTCCTCTCTCACTAAATCAGAAAAAAGAAGCAAATACACTATTCCGTCAGAACATAAAGAAGTCTACAAGAAAATCGGTGGAGCACCTCATTTAGACAATGGCTATACGGTTTTTGGAGAAGTATTGAGTGGTATTTCAGTTGCAGACAGTATCGCTGCTGTAAAACGCGATGCTAGAAATCGTCCTTATGACGACATCAGAATTGTCAAACTCAGAGTTAAAAGAAAATTTTTGTTTTGGTGGTGGTAAAAAATTACAAGAATTGTAGATGAACAATACATTCAAATTGAGAGACAATATTTTCAGTAGTGCCTATTCTCTGTCATTTTTAGAAGATGATTTAGAAATAAAATATCCATTCAAGGAATATCTTATCAAGTATTCTGATATTGACAAACTACGTTGTGGCATTAAATGGATAAAAGGTTACATGTTTAGCATCGGGCGTACTTTTGTTATAGATTTTACCCTAAAGGATGGGAGTCAATTCTCATTAAAACTCCTATCATTATACAAGATAAAACTATCATCACAACAAGAAAATTACAAACAGATAATAACTATCCTTTTTGAAAAAACATTTGACAAAAAAATAGCCCAATATGTAGATTTGATTGAAAACGGTAATAGTATTACGATTGAAAAACTTAAGTTAAGTCTAAAAGGTATTTTTATTATTGACAATAATACACCTTCACAATGGCACTCAGTTTCCCTTAAAAAATATTTCCATTATTTTGTCATTTATGACATAATAAATCCAAAAATAAATGTAAGCTTCGATTACTTACGTGATTGGGATAGCTGGATAATTTACAGCATTTGCGAAAAATTCATCCAGAAAAATATTCGTTCTTAATTGCATTTCTATTTCTCAAATGCATTCCAACCCTGAGGTTTGATGTCGTGAAGGTTTCCGCCTCGAGAGATGAGTTTGCAACCTTCTTCCAATTCAGTTACATAACCAATTACACTGATTTCTTCGTTGAGCGTTATCTTTTCGTAGTCTTCTTGCTTCAGAGTGAACAACAACTCGTAATCTTCTCCTCCATCTAAAGCGCAAACTGTTGGATCCAATGCAAACTTCATGGCAGCTGCGCGGCTTCTTTCGTCTATGGGTAGTTTGTCTTCATAGATCCGGCATCCAACATTGCTGTCTTTGCAGATATGCATGATTTCACTACTTAATCCATCGCTTACGTCCATCATAGATGTAGGTGTTATTCCTTCTTTTTCAAAAAAATCAACAATGTCGCGACGAGCTTCTGGTTTCAATAGACGACCAACAATATAATCCTCTCCTTCCAGATCTGGCTGCAATTGAGGATTTTCCAGATAAATACGCTTTTCTCTTTCCAATATAGTCAAACCCAAAAAAGCAGCACCAAGATCGCCCGAAACACAAATTAGATCGCCTTTTTGAGCTGTATTTCTTTTGATGAACTTTTCCGGAGCAACTTCTCCTAAAGCTGTTACAGAGATAACAAACCCCTTTTGAGATGCTGAGGTATCTCCACCAACAAGATCTACTTGATATTTTTTGCAAGCAGCATACACGCCTTCATAAAACTCAGTCAGTGCTTCTACGCTGAAACGATTAGTAATTCCAATATTGAGTGTCACCTGTGTCGGTGTAGCTCCCATTGCATAGACATCACTGAGGTTGACAACTATACTTTTGTAACCCAAATGTTTCAATGGCGTGTACATCAAGTCAAAATGAACGCCTTCCAATAATAGATCAGAAGTCACAACTGTTTGCTTACCAAAATGATCTATTACTGCACAATCGTCTCCAATGGATTCAATTGTGGAGGCATTTTGTATTTCAAAATTCTTGGTAAGGAATTCAATTAATCCAAATTCTCCTAAGGAGGAAATCTCTGTACGCTCTTCTGACATAGTTAAATTAAATATAGGCAGCAAAGATAAACATTTAAATGTCCGAAATCTAGCGATCTGGCATTGAACGACGCAAAAGAAAAAGCCTCAACCATATTGGCCGAGGCTTTCCATTAAGATCTAAAAACTACTATTCAGCTGTTTTTTCTTCTGTAGAATCTGTAGCTGGAGTTTCAGGAGTTTCTTCTACTACTGTAGCATCAGAGATTTCGTTTACATCAGCTGTAGTTGTTTCTTCAGCTTTTGCAGTAGCACCTTTACGGCTACGACGAGTTTTCTTAGCTGGTTCTTCTGTAGTTGCTTTAGCAGCAGTCTTACCATAGATTTCATTGAAGTCTACTAGTTCGATCATTGCTTTTTCAGCGTTGTCACCAGGACGAATACCCAATTTGATGATACGAGTATATCCACCTGGACGATCTGCTATTTTAGGACCAACAACTGTAAACAATTCTTTTACAGCTAACTTGTCATGTAAATAACTGAAAACAATTCTATGGTTGTGGCTTATTTGACCAACGTTTTCGTTCTTCTTTGTTTTAGTGATCAATGGTTCAACGTAAGAGCGTAACGCTTTAGCTTTAGCCAAAGTAGTAACGATACGTTT
>QFOI01000571.1 GCA_003241175.1 Pseudopedobacter saltans | reverse complement strand
TTTTGTCTTTTATCTGCTGCTCGATGGAAGACAATATTACCCAGCTTTCATTTTGCTTAAATTGGCATATTGTAGCATTCTGTCTAATAAAAACGCTCATTTAATGTATAAAAAAAATGTCTAAGTTTTAGTTATGCAATTTTGGTATATTTTAAACAAAATAATTTTCATTAAATTAAACAGATTAACAGATGATTTATGGCTATATCCGTGTAAGTACGGATCAACAGACTGTGGAGAACCAACGTTTTGAGATTAATCGTTTTTGTGAACAACATGACTGCGTAGTAAGTAAATGGATCGATGAAACGATTTCCGGCACCAAAAGATTAGAAGAGCGCCGATTGGGGAGACTACTTAAAAAAATGAAAAAAGATGATATATTGATTTGTGCCGAATTGTCAAGGTTGGGGAGAAATCTTTTAATGATTATGGGTATTCTCAATGAATGTATGCAAAGAGAAATAAAAGTTTGGACTATAAAAGATAATTATAGACTAGGACGTGATATCAGTTCTAAGGTATTAGCATTTGCATTTGGCCTTTCTGCTGAGATAGAGCGAAATCTTATATCACAACGAACCAAAGAAGCTTTGGCACGAAAAAGGGCCGAGGGAGTGATTCTTGGTCGCCCAAAAGGGCGTAAATCTCTACGCACGAAATTGACCGGACAAGAAAAACATATAAAAGAACTACTTCAAAAAAATGTTTCATACTCTGCAATAGGTCGAATTTTGGGTGTGCATAGATTGACCGTGTCTAGTTTTGTCAAAGAAAAGCTTGCTGCATCTTAGTTAACGGATCTTCACATTGAATTAATTTGCCTCAAATTGTAAAGTATCAATAAATACGATACACAAATAGTTTATGTCTCTTTGAAAACCACTGTCTTTGGTGGTGATGTACTTTAGGCTATGATATATCTTTCAATGAAGGTAAGCAACAAATATAGGAAACAGAACCATGTTGGTTACATATGTAATCACATGTAACATATAATAACTAAGACTTAATCTGACAAAAGGATTTTCTTTAGATATTTACAATGAAATGAATTTAAATCGGGTGCAAATCCCGCTTCCGATTTAAATTCATTTCCATTGGTTAACGCATCTCTATCATTGTACTCCTACAGAGCAAGCTTCTGTTTGTTCTAACACATTGAAGTTAGAATTTTGCTCGAACTATAGTTCTATGTTTTTTTCTTTGCAATGATATTACTCTCGAGCCAAGTAGGCATCGGTGTTAATTATTCTAATAGGCACAGAATATTCCCTAAAATAATGAGTTTCAAAATAATGATATTAAAAATTAAACAACAAATCTTCCACCCGTTCCATATGTTTACTAATATTGTTTTTACTCACTTTCGCGTACCTTTCGGTTATTCGAACTGAATGGTGCCCCAATATTTTACTGACTGTGGGTAGTGGCACATCATTTTCCAATAAGATTGTAGTCGCAAATGTGTGACGCCCCACATGACTATGTAAATCATGGTTAATCCCGACCTTAGCAGCAATACTTTTCAGAAGTCGGTTATAGTATTGAGCGCCGAATACTGGAAATAGAAATCCATAGTTTACCCGTCTTGGATGATTTTCATATTTGGAAATAATATCTTTAACAATTTTCATTACTGGTACAGATTCATTACGTTCTGTTTTGCCTCTTTCAATGGAAAGCCATTGTTTTCCATCTATTCCAATAATTAGGTTACTTATTTTTAGTGCCGCCAATTCTGCATAGGCATATCCTGTAAAGGTTTCTACCAAGAAGGCATCTTTTGCTAGTTCCTCACTGCTATTCAGGTTATCAGCATTTATGAGTTTCTGAACATCGTCCATAAATACCGCATCGGGTTCCGGTTCTTGATAGGTACATTTGTAGGGTTTCAGTGGATTTATTCGTATCCATTCGTTTGTTACGGCACGATCTAGTACTTGTT
>QFOI01000570.1 GCA_003241175.1 Pseudopedobacter saltans | reverse complement strand
AAATATCTTGGATACTAAAGGTTGGTTGGGCGCAGATAAAATCGGCAAAAAAGGAAACCAGACACTATTTCTGGTGATACAACACTCTGATAAAGCTACACAAGAAAAGTATTTACCTATGATGCGCGAGGCTGTAAAAGAGGGAAAAGCACAACCGGATAATTTGGCATTGTTGGAAGACCGAGTTGCCTTAAAACAAGGTAAACCACAGATTTATGGTAGTCAAGTTGGTAGTGATTCTACAGGTAAATATTTCGTATTTCCTTTATTGGATCCTGAAAATGTAGACAAAAGGCGTGCGGAAGTTGGTTTGCCTCCTTTATCCGATTATCTTTCTTACTGGCAGGCAACATGGGATATCGCTGATTACAAAAAGAATCTACCCTATTACGAGAAACTCCAAAAACGATATTGGAGTGGAAATTAAAAAAAGCGCCGTAAGGCGCTTTTTTTAATCTATGAGTTCTCCGAAGGGGGCGTTTGATTATTGTTTTTTGGAGGCTGTCCTTGATTTCCATTTTTGGGTTTGAATGGTGGTCGAGGACCATTGTTGTTATTGTTCGGACGATTGTTGTTTGGTTTTGGACCACGTTGTTGATCGTTCCTTTTTTCAGGAGGACGATTATTGTTGTTTTGAGGTTTGTTCTCATTATTGTTATTTCTTTGTTGGGGTTGACCATTGTTGTTTCTTTCTTTCTTTCTGTCGAAATAAGATGATTTTTCCTTATTGGGATTATTGTTTCCCTGAGGATTTTTATCAATGGAAATGGGTGCTCGGCGATTATTGTTATTGTGTCCTTTATTGTTGTGTTTGTTGGATTTCTTTTCCAAGCTTTTCAAACTGATCTGACCGACAACATCCACAAATCCTGCGTCGATCTCCACTGTTTCTTTACCATTTACCAGTTCAATATGTTTCAGTTCTTCTACGATCTCACCCCTTTTGTTAGCCCGTACGATTTCATTGACACGGATAATGGTCAAAGGATATTGCTTGTTACTATCTGGCAAAGTGTACCACATCAAGCTTTTGAAAATATCTTTTTTGACCAATATGGCTCTTCCTTTGCTCGTTTGCAGGTTTTCCGCATTGTCCGGGAACTGTTGCAATGCATCCAGATAGGTATCTAATTCATAGTTAAGACAACATTTTAGACGACCGCACTGGCCACTTAATTTGGTTTGGTTGATGCTCAGGTTTTGGTAACGAGCAGCAGTTGTTGTGACACTTTTGAAATCGGTCAACCATGTACTGCAACACAATTCACGACCACAACTTCCAATACCACCTACTTTACCGGCTTCTTGACGAATACCAATTTGGCGCATTTCCACTTTGAGTTTGAACTCAGAAGCAAAAATCTTGATCATCTCGCGAAAATCGACACGATCATCTGCCGTGTAAAAGAAAGTGGCTTTCTTACCGTCTGCTTGTATTTCCACCTCACTGATTTTCATCTGAAGGTTAAGCTGACGAGCAATAGCACGACTTCTTGACTGTACTTCAGGTTCACGTGTTTTATTGGTTTCAAAAGAAGAAAGATCTTTTTCGTTACTGATTCGCAAAATTTTCTTGATATCAGCACTGTCTTCTTTAAGCGAATGTTTTTTCAACTGTAGGCGAACCAGTTCACCTGTTAGAGAAACCTCACCCACGTCAAAACCGCTTACACCTTCCACCGTTATTAGCTGTCCCTTTTCCAAAGGCTGCAAAGACGTGTTCCTGAAATAATCCTTTCGACTTCCTTTATTAAAACTGACTTCTACGATTTTGCAACTACTTTCAGGATCACTGAAAGGTAAGTTGGCCAACCAGTCATGAACATTTAATCTATTACAACCGCCGGAACTGCAACCTCCGTTGCTCTTACATCCGTTCGGTGTTCCTGTACCGCAACTTCCACAACCCATAATGTATATTTAAAGTACAGACATACAGTCTGTAACGT
>QFOI01000569.1 GCA_003241175.1 Pseudopedobacter saltans | reverse complement strand
AATTGATTTTGTAATCGTTAACTATTTTTTTTTTTTTTTTCGCTATTTTTTCGGGCTGTTTGTTTAAGAATGCTTTATTGGCCTTTGTGATGTTTAATGTTTGTTTGAATAAAGAGTTCAACCTTGTAGTTTGCCTTTGTATGATATCGGTTATCGGTTTTAACTTTTCGGATTGAGGTATCATTTTTTCGTTTTGCAAAGTTTTGTTGGCAATAATGATAGCCGTCAATGGTGTATTAAACTCATGCGAAATACTATTGATAAAATCCGTTTGCATTTCTGCTAATTTTTTTTGCTTGAACCAATTGTTCACAGTAATAAAAAATAATGATACTATTGAAACAATAGAAGCCAAGGACAATAAAAATGTGGGCATCATTGTTTTTAGTATCGTCCAGGTTTTATTGCTAGGTTGAATATATAATTGAAAGATAATTTTTGTCGATTTATCATTTGCTGAACTTATGGTTAGCGAGGTGACCTGATCAGAAGGAAGTAGCTTTAAAAGATGACCGCCTACAATTTGTTTATAATTGCTACTGTCCCCATAAGGGAATAATTGTATGTAATTATTTTTTTTAAAAGATATATCAAACTCTTTTAGAATTAATGCATATTTATAATCGTTGGCTAATTTATATTTTATTTTGATGATTGAATCTAAAATTGGTTTTATTGTATTGCCTTTAATTAATGCATTCAATATACTATCCATCATCTGTCGGGAAGCCTTTTTAAACTCCATTTGATTTTTTAAGTGAAGACTGTCAAGATGGTTTCTATTTCTGAAATAGAATGTATCAATTATTGCACGTCCTCCGGGGAATAACAAATCATTGGTAACTGCTTTACTATATTCATCGTTAATTATGTTTTTCTCTTTTATGAAAAAATGCTCTAGGTTGACCCTATAAGTATTATAAATTAGAAAAAACTGTACAGTAATAAATACTAAAAGGCCTATCAAAGCTACTGTTCTGAATCTAAACGAAGTCGGTTTCATATTGGAAAATTAGGGAAAATTTACTGTTTAGTTTTTGTTAACAATGTGTTTGAACTTTATTGATATGTTTAAGTTTATTTTAACAATAATTTTATGACCTGATTATTTATTCACAGTAATGGTGTTATTATCATTAAAATTGAGAAATGAGAGTTCGAATTGAACTACTGGTTAAGATTGATTATTCTGACTAAATAGCTAATGTTTGTTTTAATATGCTTAAAATTTGAAATTATGAAAATTCGCTTTTTCAAGTTGCCTGCTTTAATGATTGTAATTTTTTTAGCGGCGAGTTTAACTAGTTGCTCTAAAAAAGGTTCAGGAACAGGGGACACAACTACGACTACACCAACTACACCTGAGGGCAGTTCCTCAACAGACTCTAACATTGATGATTTGATGGCCCTGTCGAGTGGGTCTACATATTCAACTAAGACTAGTCTAGGTGTTCACTTTCAATCGCTTAGCGAGGCTACATCCGATCAGTTGACATGGTTAAATGATGCCACTAAAGAGCCTGCTGTGCCCAAAGGCAAGGAATCTACATTGACAATGTTAACTTCTCCAGTTACTTTGTATCCTTATGGAGATCCAAGTCCAGCTGACTGTAACCAAACTGCTTTAGGTGATTGCTCTGCCATATCTATATTTGCTGAGTTGGCATATACTAATCCATCTTTCATTAAGTCTATTATAAAAGATAATGGTAACAGCACTTACACAGTTAGCATGTATAGCCCTAATGGAACTCCAATAAAGGTAACAGTCTCTAATAAATTTATGAGTAATTTGAGTAATGGTACAATTGTAGCAGTTACAGGTAAATCTCAAATACCAACATGGAGTACAGTAATGGAAAAAGCTTTGATGAAGTATATTGAAGTATATAAACTTGTACAAACCATTGAAGGTATTGGTAGTGAATATGCTAGCCCGCCTTTTACCGGCGATGGA
>QFOI01000568.1 GCA_003241175.1 Pseudopedobacter saltans | reverse complement strand
ACCCAATAGGAGGATGGTACTGTGTTTTGAGTGCCATTTGAAAACAAACGTGGAAACCTAGCATTAGGATTGTCCATTGTCCAATAGTTCAGATTATAATCTACTGGCATTACTGTAGTGGTTGGATTTGGAACATTATATGGGGGTTGATTTGGTATAGTTGTAAAAGGATACAAGTCAGGAATAGATGGAAGGAAATTACGCTTACCTACACCTTGAAACATAGTTGAGAAATCGATGCCTTTCCATTTGAAACCGAAACTAAAGCCATACAGGTAGTGGGGATAGGAATCTCCAAAATTTACCAAGTCTCCCGTTGCTCCAAGTCTACTGGAACCATAGTTGATTGCCTTGTCCTGATTGATATCTACGTATTTTATATCTCCGGGTCCTGTCACTGTTGGTCTAAAACTTGGAGAACCTGTCACTTCAGACTGTGATTGATATAAACCGTCTGCTTGAAAACCCCATATAGTATTGATCGGTAGACCTTCTATCACATAGTTTTGTCCGGGTTGTACACTTTTGGTCCCGCCATAGGAAATTACTTTGTTTTTGTTGTCTGATATATTAGCTTTAACCCAGTAGCTAAATGCTGAACCAATATTGTCATTCCAACTTACCGCTAATTCCCAACCCTTAGTTTGAAATTTTCCATTATGGATGGTGTTATTCCCATAAAGGAAGGTACTGCAGGGGTTACTAACATACTATAGTTATTACGGACATAATAATCCGCTACTATGCTCAGTTTGTTGTTGAGAACTCCGATATCAATACCTATGTCTTTGGTATCGACAACTTCCCATTTTTTATCTTTGGTCGGTAATATTTGTTGGTAATAGGATGGGTTTCTGATATTGTTAAAAGGATAATAGCTTCCGTTTACTAACATAGCAATATAATCGTAATTAGTAATGACCCCATTAACACCATCTGAATTTCCTAGTCGTCCCCAAGATCCTCTTATTTTAAATTCATTAAAAAAAGGCAGGGCTTTATTGAACCAATCTTCCTGAGCTAGTCTCCAACCCGCAGAAATGGAAGGGAATGCTTGCCATCGACTAGATGGATCTAACCTCGAACTTCCGTCATAACGCATAGTTGCCTGAAATAGATATTTCCCAGCGAAATTATATTCCAACCGTCCTAAGAAAGAGGACATAGCCCATGTTTGAATATCTTCAGAATTTTGTGCTAAAGATGGATCTCCAATATTGAGTGTAAACAAATCGTTGGAAGAAAGGTTTCTTGCTAAAGCCAAAGTGTTGTCTTGTCTATAGTTTTCAAATGTATATCCTCCCAATAGATGGAAACTATGTTTTCCAAATTTTCTGTCGTAGTCGGCTAATAGCTGTATATTATTGGAAAAAGTAAGATTTCTGTCTTTTTGGTAAGAGTTTGGATTGTTGAGATTATTGACATTATCCATTATGTTCCATAATGGAATGGTTCGTTTGCTTGTATTGTTTTGTTCAACTGTGTAGCGGCCACCATATACAGCTCTCAATGTTAAGTTGCGAACCAATAAATCTTTTGCCCGTAGTTGAATCATTGTGTTGAACTCGTCAAAGCGATATTTACTTTCTCCTCCGTCTTTTAAATAAGCATAAGCATAGTTTGCTTGTGGATCGTTAATGTAATGATCTGTATTGGGTACATATATTGGAAAATAGGTTGGCGCAGAGTATAAATAATCGAAGATTCCATTGGCTCCGTAACTAGGAGAGAGGGTCTCAGTTTTTCGATAAGCAATATTAGATGTTATATCAAAAATGTCATTAAATTTTTTGTTATAGTTGAATCTGAGGTTCAGTCTATTGGTATTGTCAGGACCAAATTTGAATAAACCGTTTTGGTCATAATATCCTAAACTGAAATAATAATTATCCGTTTCCCCAGCCCCGCTAAATGTAATGTTTTGCGTGGTTGCAAAAGAACTATTTTTTACTACTAGTGGAATTTGGTTTAGGTTATAATAGTAATCGTAGTCAGAAGGGTCTGACGGTGATACTACATAGTTGGTATCCGCACTTCTCATCCAGCTGATTTGTTGCTGTGTATATAACGGAATGTTTGATCCTGCATTTAAGGCGGCCTCGTTTGCCATTTCCGCTTCTTGCCAACTATTAAGTCTATCTGGTCTCTTAACTGATTTTTGTATACCGAACAAAGAATTATAGGAAACTCTAAATCCTTTTTTACCCTTTTTAGTTGTTAATAACAATACACCTCCTGCGGCTCTTGCTCCGTAGATCGCAGCAGCTGAGGCATCTTTTAGTACAGTTACAGACTCAATATCATAAGGATTGATGGCTGTAATATCCCCATTAACACCATCTACTAATCCCAATAGATTCCCTCCATTGACTGAAGTGTATCCTCTAGTTTGTAAGGTATATCCTTCTTGTCCTGGTTGCCCAGAAGATCGATTGACTATTAATCCAGGACTAACGCCTTGAAGCGCTGATATTGTGTTGGTTGATGGCCTATTTATCAAATCGGTACCGTAAATGGTAGCCAATGAACTTGTGACATCTTTCCTACGCTGCGTTCCGTACCCAACTATAACAATATCTTCCAGCGTGCTTTCCCCAAAAGAGCTGCTTTTGTTGGATTTTGCTATTACAGGTAACA
>QFOI01000567.1 GCA_003241175.1 Pseudopedobacter saltans | reverse complement strand
ATGCTGATGATAGTAAGAATAGGTTGTAAATAGTACAAGTCCATTCTTATAAAGGACTTGTACTAATATGAACTATAAACCATATTTTCCTGTCAATGCTTTTATTTCAATGCTTTTAGCAAATAATGGCGTTTCTTCGTGATTGTGTGCGTCAGACGCAACTTGTCTGTCGTGGGCCGCTTGTTCCAATGTGATATTATGTTCTTTCATAAACTCGAAAAATTCGGGTGTTGCAGTGGCATGTATTTCATTGGTGTATTCGCAAGTGTTTTCATCAATTTTTGTAGCTTTTAGTTCCCATAAAACCTGTACTTTACTACGGCCATTTGACGTAATACTATCAGAAATAGAAAGCATGCGGCAATAATCTGGACGATGTTCTGTAGCCACATAGTGTTGGATAATCAATGCATTGCCAATAGTTTCCACATTAATTGACATAGGCTCTCCATCCAGTGTTGTTGTAAATCCAGCAGCGATATGTGCTGTAGAACATTTTTGGTATTCCGCATCAGGAAGATTTAGCAACCAATCTGCAATGTTTATTTTTTCGATGGGAGCATTGATGACGGCTTTAACTGTTGAATGAGAAAGTGCATTTTCGGATGTTTGTAAGATCTCCATAATTATATTTTTTTATTTTGATTAGACAAAGTTCATACGAAATTTATTATCATGTAAATTCTTTGTTTCGATAAATTTAATCGTTTTTATCGATGAACTTTGTATATTCGAATATGGAACTGCGTGAACTAAAATATTTCATTAAAGCTGCGGAATTACAAAATTTTACCGAAGCTTCCGCTCAGCTATTTATCACACAAAGTACATTGTCTCAGCAAATCAAGCAGTTGGAAGAAGAATTAGGAATTCCATTATTTGATAGAATTGCCAAACGAGTTTACTTGACTGAAGCAGGAAAGACATTTTCACCTTTTGCTCAAAAAACAGTTGCGGACGCAGAAGCGGGAAAAATAATGCTGAATGATTTGATGAATCTAAATACTGGAAATCTGTCCGTTGGATTAACTTACGGGCTCTCACATTTATTGACCAATGCGCTTCTTCACTTTACAGCAAAATATCCCAAGATTCACATCCAAGTTTGTTTTGGTACAACTAAAGAGTTGTTGACTCAATTAGAAGATGGGAAATTAGATTTTATTTTATCATTTTACGAAGCCAAGGAGAAAGATAACTTTAGTTCAGATATTTTATTTACATCCAATCTTGCTTTGATTGTTGGCAAACAAAATCCACTTTATTCTCGAAAAAAAATACAGATTACGGACTTGCCGAAAATTCCTATCATATTGCCCTCCAACGATTATAGTATTCGAAATTATATGAACGAGATATTAGAAAGTCAAGACGTCTCATTAAATGTTCAGATGGAAATAAATGATATCAACATGCTTTTACATATAGTCGAAAAAGGCGCGAGTGCTACAATATTGATGCAAACATCCTTATTCAACCACCCAAGTTTGAAAGCTATAACCTTATCTGGCGCCAATTTAAAAAGAAATGGTACTATTACTTGGAAAAAGGAAATTTATCGGAAAAAAGCCGCCAAATTGTTAGCCGAGCTATTGTCAAAAGTGTAATTATGGCAAAGAATACTCCTATGTATAATTTGGCTCTACCATAACTATCCAGTTCTACATGCCGACTACTCAATCCATCCTCATCATACATCTCGGTTGGTGTTCCCAAAGGTCTGCTACGATGCTATATTGCTTTTCCTTCTTGATCTTTGCAACCGGTACAAAACTATCGTTTTCGAATAATCATGTTGGTTCTACAATTTAAAAAGAATAAAATATTAGTCAGAGTTTATTATTGATTTTAGTATTTAATTAGCTATGAAAACGCTACATCCCATGTCCCAACTTCTGTTACAGAATAATTATTTCCTTTTAGCTTTAATCCACATCCATGCTCTAGATCAAAACTTGTTCTAAATCCCAAACCGAATAATT
>QFOI01000064.1 GCA_003241175.1 Pseudopedobacter saltans | reverse complement strand
CGCAGCAGCGCGTCGGCCTCCGCGAGCAGCGGCGCGGGGTTGGCCGGCGGCTCGTCCGCCGAGAGGGCGTCGAGTGCGTCGAGGCGCGCGGCGGTGATCGCAGCAGGCTTCAGCGCTACCGACGTGAGCTTGAGGCTCGCGCCCTCGGTGCGGATGTCGTCCTGCTGCTCGACGGTGAAGGCGCCGGTCTCCAGCGCGCCGAGCACCGGCTTGAGGCCCCCGTCGGCGGGAGTGGCCAGCAGCGGGGTGATGTCGATGTCGCGGGCGAGGATGGCGCTCACCTCCACCCGCGGCAGGCTGCCGTCGTCGGCATCCGCGGCGTCGTCCGCGCCGGTGCCGCTGTCCGCCCGATACTCACGATAATAGCGGGCATTGATATTGATGTTGACCGTGTTGCCATTGCTGGTGAAGCTAATTCTGTCGATATTAAAAAGGGTCAGGCCGCTGCTATATTGGTAAATACCTCATATAGTATAACTGCATCTAATAATGCTATTATTTTCAAAGCTTTTGTTCCTTAAAATATTTTGGTGATCATAATAAATGTAAAAACGCGATTGGTTTGCAATCGCGTTTTTACATTTATTTCTTTCGTAGTTGTTGGAGTGTGGCTCGCATGTCTTTCCATAAAGGAGCTTCCAAATGGTATTCTTTGTCAAATAAAACAAAATCCATCTTGTAAGAATGCAAGGCCAAACGATTCAATATAGGTTGTTCGTCTTCAGAGAGTTTAGACAATTTAAAATCCTTTCTGATCTGAGAGACATACAGAGGTTTCCCATCTCCATATAGTTCATCTCCCACAATTGCATGCCCCAAATATTTGGTATGTACACGTATTTGATGTGTTCTTCCTGTATGAATCTGATATTCAACTAAGGAATATTGGGGAAATTTTTCGACTGTTTGATAGTCTGTGATGGAAGCTTTCCCTTTTTGATGCACTATCATAGTTCCATTGTTTGCCGGATGTTCTGCAATGGCGGCATCAACCGTTCCCGATTCTGGATATATAGTTCCGTTGACAAGCGCAACATATTTTTTACTCATTTCACGAGAAAGAAAAAGTGCAGACAAGGCTTTATGAGCCTCTGCATTTTTAGCAAAAACTATCAAGCCACTTGTGGGTTTGTCTATACGATGAACAACGAAAATGTCGCCATATTTCTTTTGTAGTTCCGATTTTAAAGATGGTTGCACATTAGCTCTATCGGGGATGCTCAATACACCTGCTGGCTTGTTGACAGCAATGATCTGGTCATCTTCAAATACAATTTCCAATCCTGTCTTCATATTAATCCTCTATGTCCTGTTCTTTTGATTTACCTTTTACTTTTTTCACAAAGGATTGATTCATGTATTTCAATAGCCTTACTTCTTTTTCTTTCAAAAAGCGCCAATGACTACGTTCTACATTTTTCTTGGTTAAATTAGCAAATACTACACGATCGAGTGCTTTTACTTCATAACCTAGATATTCAAAAATACGTCTTACAATACGGTTGCGACCACTGTGTATCTCAATACCCACAAGTGTTTTGTCTTTTGGATCGACAAAGCCGACACTGTCAGCTTGTATGGAGCCATCTTCTAGTTGTATGCCTTCAATGATCTGCTCCGCATCTTTTTTGGTAAGTGCTTTGTCTAGTTTGACTTCATAGACTTTTTTGATACCAAATGATGGGTGCGTCAGTTTTTGTGCGAGTTCTCCATCATTGGTCAATAACAAGACGCCAGTCGTATTTCGGTCCAATCGTCCAACGGGAAAAATACGTTCCTCTGTAGCTTTTCCGACAATATCAAAAACCGTTTTTCTTCCTTGGGGATCGACGGTTGTGGTCAATGTATCTTTGGGCTTGTTGACAAGTATGTAAACAAGATTCTTTTGCAAAAAGAGCTTTTTCCCTTTATAGGTGATAACATCGGTATTGGGATTGACTTTGTGACCAGGTTCAACAATGGTGTCTTTATTGACCTTTACATCTCCATTTTTAATGATATTGACCGCCTCTCTTCTTGCACATACGCCCGCATGAGCCAAGTATTTATTCAATGGCATTATACTGGACTCTTTGTTTTCGAAAGTTGCAACTGGTCCTTTTGCTTTTTTGGAATAAAATTCGTTGGCCACTATTGGACTAGCCTTAGAAGCGCCAGTGCTATCTTTTTTAGGTCCAAATTTATCACTTTTGATTACATTGTCTTTTGTGACGACGCGGTACATCTCATTACGACGCTTACGCGCTTCATCGCCGCGCGCTCTAGCTTCCGCTTTTGCAGCTCTTTTTTGTTGTTTAAGTTCTTCTTTCTTTTTGGCGCCTTTGACTTCTTTGTTGATAAACTTGTCAAATCCGGCTAAGTTTTTTTTGCCCATGTTCCTTTGTAAAATGAACTTTGGGTAAATCGACACTTTAACCCAAACTCCATGTAAATAAAATTATTTGCTTGCTTCCCCTTTGTTGGCTAATTGACCACACGCTGCGTCAATATCTTTTCCGCGACTCCGTCTAACTCTTACGTTGACCTTGTTCTTTTCTAAAAAAGAGACAAAATTGTTCAGCGTCTCTTCTGTTGGTTTCGCAAAACGGTCGTTATTGCTGATAGGATTGTACTCAATGATATTGACAAGGTCGACTGGAACTTGACGGTAAATCTTTATTAATTCCTGCGCATCTTGCATCGTATCGTTGAAATCCTTAAACAATATATATTCGAAAGTGATCTCGTTTTCTGTCTCTTTATAAAAATAATTCAATGCTTCTATCAAACTTTTCAAGTTGTTGCTTTCGTTGATAGGCATGATGTCATTACGTTTCTTGTCATTCGCTGCATGTAGGGAAAGCGCCAATTTAAAACGTACTTTATCCTCACCTAGTTTGCGTATCATTTTGGCAACGCCAGCGGTGGAAACCGTTATGCGTCTAGGACTCATCGCCAAACCATCGGGAGCAGTGATGCGTTCAATGGCTTTCAAAACGTTGTTGTAGTTAAGTAAGGGTTCGCCCATACCCATGAAAACGATATTGGACAATTTTCTGTTGAACGTATCTTCACTCTGTTGGTTGATCTTCATGACTTCGTCATAAATCTCATCGTAATGAAGGTTTCTTTCTCTGTCCATATACCCTGTCGCACAAAATTTGCAGCTAAGACTACACCCAATCTGAGAAGAAACACAGGCTGTTGTACGCTCATCCGTAGGAATCAAAACGCCCTCAACCAAATGGTTGTCGGAAGTTTTGAATCGCGTTTTGATAGTGCCATCGTTGCTGTATTGCGTAGCATCAATCTTCAGTCCTGGAATGATAAAATGTTCTGCGAGTTTAGCTCTCAATTCTTTTCCCAGATTGCTCATGTCCTCAAAAGTCTGAGCATTTTTCTGCCATACCCATTCATGAACCTGTTTGGCTCTGAACTTTTTTTCTCCTATTTTTAAAAAATATTCTTCCAATTCGGGCAATGCCATCTGGCGAATATTGCGCTGTTCCTCTGCTTTCATGGTGCAAAGGTAAGATTAAGTTGTATTTTTTAATTTTTAAGTTATAAGTGTTGGTTAAGAGGTCAATGGTTTGCGGTATGGGTCAATCGCCTTTGGACACTACATCCTTCTCATGCCTTACACCTCATACCTCCAGCTTTTACTCTATTTTCCTCTTGTATTGATGGTTTTAAATCCGACCAGTTCGACGTATCGATTGTTGAGAGAACGATAGTACACCAAAACCGAATAATCGTTTTCCGTTTCCCAATAGTCTCCTTCTGTGATGGACGAATCGTCTTGCGCATTAGGATTTTTGATAGGTTTGGTTACGTAGATGTAGTTGTAATAACCTTGCTTCAAAAGGATATTAGTTTCGTAATAACTGCTGTCTCCATTGTAATGCAACAAAGAGTTCTGATCGCAAACGTAATTGTTGAATTGACCAACAATGTACACATTCTGGTCTGGGAATGGTTTTTTGTCATAGTTCTGATAAACAAAATGCACGTTTCCATAATCTCCTTGAAATGAAGGTGTTATCTGCTCCGTAGCTTTGATGAAGAAAAAACCGTTATAGTCTTGGTAAGGAAGGTATTCCGTATTGGAACGCTCGCGATCAACCATTGCATATACTTGGAATGGCTTGGCGTTTTGGTCAATACTTTTTATCCTATCACTGACAAAGCGAAAGCTAGTCAGATCTAACCAACGGTATTCTTTTCCTGCCGGAATGACAAAATCCTGTTCGCCATTGTAGTTATAGGTACTGCCAGTGATAAATGCAGGTTGTGCTCCTGTAATAGGAATATCCCAACGATAGTTTTTCAGAACAGTTACTTTGATTTGCTGCTCTGGATTGGTAATCTGAAGAGCTGAATTGTTGAGCGAAAACTGTAATTTTTGATGGGTACGCATTTTCGTCACATCGTATGGCTGTTGCAATGCAAGATTGATGCTTACCCTATTGTCCACAATCAAAATACGTCTAGAAAATGCCAATTGGGAAGTGTCTCCGGACAAGAAAACCTTGAGGATATAATTGCCACTTTTGGTAGGCATAAAATTGGATTCCGGTAATGTCAAGGCATAATGCGTATACTGTGTGGTAGCAATAGAAGATACCTTGTAATTCATAATCCTGTTGGACGTAAATCCCTGAATAAAGTCAAAATAACTCAGTTGTGCTGGTGTCCAATCTGCATTGCACAATTGGTAAGTATAGCTATAATTCTTAATCCCGCCGCTCAAATCGTCAAAATCAAGCGAAAGTGCATTGGTACTACCCAAATTGATAATAGGGTAGCTGGTCTGGTCACCAGATTTGCATAAAACGATTCCCTTTATATTGGACATTCTCGTTTCGTCTTGTGCCAAAATCATATTAGGAAGCACAAGTAAAAAGAGAAAAACGTATTGGTAAAACTGTCGATTCATCGTAACAAAATATTTACGTAGATGTCAACAAAACTATAGGAAAAATAGTTGTCTATCGAAATTTACTTGATATTCAAAATCCCTAGTCTGACTAATAGTTTTAAAAATTTTAATCTTCTTCCATAGAAAAGGAAATTGTTATTGCCCACTGATGTGAAATCCAAGTCCGGAACGAAGTGATCACTCTCTTTGCTGGTGGTAATCATTCGGCGTTCCAAAAAATTGCCATCAGCTGAAAAAATAGCAGCAGCCAATCCTACATCGTTTTTTCCATAATAGGCTGCTTTGGGTGAATTTTTACTATCACGTTCTAGATTATCGTCTCTGTCAATATAAAGAAGTATCGATTTCCCATTTACGAAAACCGGAACAGACGCAATCAAACTAGTTGCCCCAACCGGTGTGAAAAGATCGTGGGGAATACGGGTAAAGTTGGCCGCATTTCCATTGATATTGGCTACAACAATATCGCCCTTTTCAACATCTGCTCTATTAGTAGGAGATGGATATATTGGAAGTCTCATCTTATAATAGCCAAGCACTATCTGTAAGGAACCGTTTTGCAAAAAAAAGCTGTGATCAACATTATAAAAATAGTCCAGTCCTTTTTTGTTCCCTTTCTCATGCCCGAACCCGTCCTTGTCTATAGCTGTCAACAATTCATCCGTAAAAGGGAAAAATTGCAAATTGGGTATTTCGCCGTTTTGGAAGTCTGCTGTATTGGAACGAAAAACGCCTAGAATGCCTCCATTATATATATCCTTGTACATGCCATACAATATCAAGTGGTGAGAAACATCATACATCATGTGTACATCTTTTAAAAACTTCCCCTGATTAGAGATTTTTTTAATGACTTGGCTATTCTTATCCAATATAAGTACATTGGTCGTATAGGATGGAACTTTATCACCGTCTGTTTTACTGAATTCAGAGTTGAAATCCTTGTCGTACAAATGATAACATATGTAAATGTTGCCCGAGTCGGAAAGCATGATATTGTTGATCTCTATCTTCTTATTTGGCTGTTCCCATTCATATTCTTTGGTATATAAGGCCTTGAGTTTATTGTCAAATACAATGAAAAGCGTTTTTTTCGGATCATTCTTATTTTCTTGCTGTTCAATTTTGTAGAGTATTTTGGTAGAATCGGGGGAATAGGAAATCTTACGGTCCTTGATAAATTCGTCGAAGTATTGCATCCCCGTAAATTCTAGATAAGACCCCAGAAGAATGCGTGATTTATTGGCAGTTTGTTGACCGTCGTAGTTGATGATGTCTTTTGCTTCTTTTTCTAATTGTAATGTTTTGGTATTGATTTTTTGTAGAAATAAAGACGTGCTGTTTTGACTATAATTTTTGTATTTCACGATATAACAATTCGCACCAATCTTTATCAAGTTCAGAAAAATGCCGTCGATACTAGCTTCATCAAGATCAAGTGTACTACTGATATCAGGCAGATTGGAACCTTTTACAAGGAAAAATTTGGTGTTGGTAGTTTGTACTTTTGCAAATAGTGAAATTATGGAGCCATCGCCGACATCAATTGATTTTACAGGTTGCATGATGGAGAATGTTCCACTGGAAAATTTATCCAGATCCTCACTCCATTTCATGGAGAATTGTTGAGCAGATGAGACCAAAAAAGAAAAGCAGAAAAATGTAAAGCTCAAAGCTATTTTCTTCATAAGAATTGTTTTTTAATGCTATGTCAGGGTATATAATTGAGGACTGACATATAACGTAAAAACGAGGGGTAAAGTATTTTCATTTTGTCAAAAACATATTGGCTCGTAGATTTACTTTTTTAATCAATATGAATGTAGCCACTTTCATCGCAAGTCGAATAGCGTTCAACAAGCAAAAATCGTTTTCACGGTTTATTATCCGCTTGGCTACAGCTGCAACGGCACTAAGTGTTGCCGCCATGATCATCACTATCTGTTTTGTCAACGGTTTTCAATCTGCCGTCAGTCAAAAAGTTTTCAGCTTTTGGGGACATTTGCGTGTACAAGAATATGAACCTAGCAAGGCCATATTGGCGGAAGAAACGCCCATTTTGCAAAATGATACGGTTGTCCAAATACTGAAGTCTACACCTCAAATAGCTCATTTTCAAAAATTTGCAACGAAATCGGCTGTACTGGAAAAGCATAAGGAAATAGAAGGATTGTTGATCAAGGGTGTCAGTAATGATTATGACTTCAAAAATCTAGCACCATTCCTGAAACAAGGACGTTGGCCATCATTTGACACGAGTAAATCTTACAGTAGAGACCTTGTTATATCTCAGCCCATCGCAGACGAGCTCAAAATAAAACTCGGAGATTCGGCGACGCTCTATTTTATTACTGGAGAAAGTACTAATGCCATAGCTCGGAAGATGTATATCTGCGGTATCTACAAGACGGGTATTGAAGAATACGATAAATTGTTTGCCATTGGAGATATTCGCATGATACAAAAAGTCAGCGGATGGGATATCGGTATGATCGGTGGTTATGAGATTATACTTAAAGATTACCATCAGATGAATGCGATTAGTGAGCAATTGTATGATCAGTTGCCAGATGCATGGGTTAGTAGAACTATCAAGGATATTTATCCAAGTATATTTGATTGGTTGGATATACAAGATGTCAATAGGAACGTGGTGTTCGTAGTGATGTCCATTGTGGCTATTATTAATCTGATTACCTGTTTGCTTATTCTTGTATTGGAGCGGACTCCGATGTCAGGGGTCTTACAATCGTTGGGAGCACCCAATATTGTTTTGCAGCGAATCTTTTTGTATTACTCTGCGATTATTGCAATGAGAGGTATTTTGTTGGGATTTGTTTTTGGGGTAGGACTTTGTCTGCTTCAACAATATACAGGTTTGTTAAAGCTGGATGAGAGTTCCTATTATGTATCCGTTGCACCAGTGGAGATAATATGGTGGCAAGTCATAGCCATTTGCCTGGCGACTTTTGTGATATGTTTTCTTGCCTTAGTTTTGCCAGCCTATTTTGTTAAAAGTGTGAAACCTGTAAAAGCGATTGCATTTAATTAGCAAATAGCATCAAAATTTTAGTTAAACATGCGTCAAAAGCCCATACATCCAGCGTTGCAGCCTTATTTGGAAGGCCAAGTCATATTGCTCAATAAACCTTTGCACTGGACTTCATTTGATACCATCCGAAAAATTAGAAAGATAACTGGTGTAAATAAAGTAGGGCATGCAGGGACTTTGGACCCTTTAGCAACAGGTCTATTGATCATTTGTACCGGAAAGTTTACTAAGCGTATCAACGAATTTATGGCACAACGAAAAGTTTACACAGGGACAATCACTATTGGTGCCTCGACCCCAACCTATGATTTGGAAAGCGATCCTGAAAATTTCACGGATTATAGTTTCGTAAGTGAAGATTTATTAAAAGAAAAACTACAAGATTTTACCGGAGAGATATTGCAGACTCCGCCAATCCATTCGGCTATTAAACAAGAAGGCAAACCTGTGTACTTGGCAGCAAGAAAAGGTGACGAAGTCAAGCTAGAGCCACGCCCGATAACCATTTACGATTTTAAATTGTCAAATGTTACACTTCCTAATATTGATTTTGAAATAGCTTGTTCAACTGGGACCTATATTCGTTCAATTGCCAATGATTATGGTGCAGCACTGGGAACAGGCGGTTATCTGAGCAAATTGTGTCGTACGCAGATTGGCGAATTTACCCTTGAAGAAGCTGTGTCTATGGAAGAATTTGAAGAAAAGATCCTAGCGCTGAAAAACGAGTGAGAAGAAAAAAATAAATAAAGCATTGGGAAATAATGCAAATAGACGTACTTTTGCCACCCACTTTAAATATGGGTCTCCGTAGCTCAGTTGGTAGAGCAACTGACTCTTAATCAGTGGGTCTGGAGTTCGAGCCTCCACGGGGACACTTGAAAATCAAGCAGTTATGAAAATGTTTCATGGCTGCTTTTTTAATTTGATACACAATTTGATACACACGTAATTTTCGGTGTCTTAAAGTGAAAATTTAACAGATCTATTTCTGTTTTGTTTTAGGTTGATAGTGATTACCTTTAAGTAGATTTAACTGGCAATTACATGGCTTCATTTCAGGATAAAAAGTACTCCTATCTTAAACCGATCTGGATCTACTACCGGGCCATCCAGACAGACGGGCAGGTTTACAAAAGACGTTTCGGATTGACAGGCCTGGAGTCGGAGATCCACTTTCTGGACAGGCTGGTTGACAACAACTGCTGGGTATCGCTGTACAAGATAGGAGTAAAAGACATTACGGTGACTAGCTTTACCGAGAAGGAGGTGTTTGTAATTTATAGGAAACTAGTCTAGGTACATTTTCTTCAATTTTTCAATTTTTACTTTATCCAAACAGAGACCCTTTTGTACGAATAAATCTAAAGAGCCATAATTCTTGGCAAGGGCATCAAAGGACACTTTTAAAAATTTTCCCTTGGCTAAACCATAGGTGGCTGCACGTTCCGGAGACACACCATATTTACGAACCAATAACTCGGCAATTTCTTTATTGTAACGTTCACGATATTTATTGGTCAATTCATAGTCTTCTAAAATTTGTTTTTCATCAACGCCCAATACATATTCGATTAATGCAGCGGCTATTCCAGTACGATCTTTCCCCCCTACACAATGAAAAACAAGTGCACTATCCGAGGGTAATGACAATAGTTCTGCAAACATGGGCTTGTATCTATCTGCGAAAGAAGAAACATTTTCGTAATATTTCATGGCGCCTTCATCAGACTGCTGCACAGTAGTTGATTTCATTTCCGCAGCCATTCTGGCCCAATCATCGAGACCATCCCCAACACTACCTGCAGAAAGAATAATATGTTCAACGCCATCAGGTATTTTGTCTGGAGCATACGCAATCTCTTTAGGGCCCCTAAAGTCAATGACTCTGGAAACTTTTCGAGTTTTCAAGATTTCCAAATCTTCTGTTGTCAATCCTGTTAGAAAGGCAGAACGATATAGTTTCTCCCATTTTATTTTCTTTCCATCTTTAGTTTTATAACCTCCTAGGTCTCTAAAATTGTAAGTTCCTTGAAGAATCACTTCTCTTTCTTGTGCCAAAAGAACGTTACTCATAAAAACAAAAGAAAATATACTCAACAATCTACTTAAACTATACATACTATTTTTTGCTAATTGTGCTGAAAAATGAACTAATTGTTTCAATATGATCTGTATTAATATAATCAACTCCTAATTTAATAAAGGTTTCCCAAGCTAATACATTGTCAGGAGCATTCCAGAAACGGACTTTTTTCCCTATTTTATGAACTTTATCAACCAAGTCCTTTAAAATATTAAAGTCTTTATCTGAAATATTCTGACTGCCATCCCATTTTACATAATGATGCAAATCATCACTTAACATACCAATATGGAGAAGTACTTTAGGTGAATAAACATATCTAATCTGTCCATCGAAAAGTACATAGTTTGGTAACTTCTCCATGAGGCTATCAGATGGCAAATTACCTGTGATGATTACGGAAGTTCTTTTCCCATGAAAAATTTCTGGATATAGGTTTAATAAAGCAACGAGCGGCACAATTTCTTGATTACCCAATGTCTTCATTTCAATCATCAGCAGTACAGGCTTCGAATGGTTTTGGTAAGGATAGCCACTATTGATTTTTAGTTGAGCATTAAGTGGATCCAAATATAATTTCTGCAAAGTAACACTATCAACCAGGTCTTCGACATTATGTCCTATCAATATTTTCCCATTTTTTAAATATGTATCAGCCTCTATCGATCCCAATCCATGACTATAAGCATTCCAAAAAGGATTAGATTGCTTATAATCATTGTGAGAGTGCACATTAGATAAAGAATAATGTCTTCTTTGCCCAAAACCATTTTCAAATGCTAATAAAGTGCAAAGTATAACTACAATAACTTGAAATCGAATCATTTTAATAAAAACTACCATCCCGCATTTTGTTTAACAATACCTCCGCTATTATCAATTTCGCGCTGTGGCACAGCCCATACAGCATTTACAATTGGATCAAACTTCCTAGCAGGCCAAACTTCTTTTCCACTATAACCATGAGCCGGTTGTGCATAAGCCGCTTGAGCGTCTCCCCATCGCACTAAATCTCTATGCCTATCAGCAAATTCACCCGCCAATTCACATCGTCTTTCTCTTTTAAGATCAATTATAGTCATGCCAGATTTTTCTGGTAATCCAGCACGAACACGGATTTTGTTTAACTCAATATCTCCTGCTCCTGCTCCACGTAGCATAATAGCGTCCTCTGCCTTCATCAAAAGTACTTCCGCAAATCGCATCAATGGTACATTAAGATTAGTTGTAGGGTTGTCTCCATTAGAACTAATTGTATTGTTGATTGCATTCGCATATTTGAATGGATCCATATATTTTCTAAATTGGTAACCTGATAGACTATTTAGAGAAGAATAGACAACATCTTGTCCAAAATAGGTAAAGTGGTCTCCTGGCTTTAGAATGGTCGCATCACGTCTCAAATCTCCCGAAACAAAAGCATCGTACAATTCTTTAGTCGGAGTATAATATCCCCAGCCATTATACTTACCCCAGCCTTTATTTTCTAACATTACTCCTGGTAATATACTTCCCCATCCTCCAGAAATTGCAGATGCATAGGCAGACCAAACAAACTCCTTACTATAATTATTCTCAGCCTTAAATACATCAGCAAAATTGGGCAACAACTCCCTTTTCCCGAAAGTAATAATGGAATCCGCATATATGGCGGAACTATCATATTTCTTCATGTATAAATAAGTCTTTGCCAAATATCCCCATGCTGCGACTTTATGAGGACGACCATACAAATCAGATGTTTGATTTTCGAAATAGGGTAAATGTATAGCCGCATTTTTGAGTTCAGAAATAATATAGTTATAGTTTACAGTTACATTTTCCGCTCTAGGTGTAGGATTAGGATCATCCATATTATCTCTTGTAACCAAAGGGACTCCAGCTCGGTTATCACCATAATTAGCCGCTAGTTGAAAATACATCAACCCACTATT
>QFOI01000566.1 GCA_003241175.1 Pseudopedobacter saltans | reverse complement strand
GAGCAATATGACCTTTTGCTATCGACAAGTAGTGGAAATATAATGCAGACATATCAATATTCTTCAAAACTTCAACACGGAAATTTTCCCAATCTGGCAATTCATTAAAATACACAAGATCACTTCGTAGCCATTCCAAAAGATTGGGATTACTCTTTAATATTAGTTGACAAAATTTATCCAAACTAAAAGATTCAAAATCAAACAACCCATCCATTTTAGATAAAGTATCTGGCTCTTTTTTAAATCCGAAATATTGCTCTTTTGACAGTAAGTGAATACCGCGTACATCATAGTCGCTATCAGGACTAGCGATACCCCAAAGCCTACTTCCGCTTTCACAATAAAATAAAGGTATTTCATGTTTGTCTTTATAAAATTCAAGTATATTATTTTTCATAGTTGCCATTTTAAATTATAGTTCCCGTCATTCCGACATGCGGAGGAATGATGATCACTATATTATTTTACAAATATCTCCTTCAACTGATTGACAATATTGCTATTGCCAGACAAAGTGATGGCACCGATTTTATCAGCGATTTTTTCCATATACTCCATCTCTTTCAATTTCCAAAGGACTTCATTTTCTTCCATCATTTTGGCGGTATTCAACATGCTACGTGTAGCAGCGGTTTCTTCTCGACGCATGATGCTATTGGCTTGCGCCTTTTTCTCCGCAATCAACACTTGATTCATGATATCTTTCATTTCACCAGTCAATATCACATCACGGATACCTGCATCTGCAACATTCAATCCCAACACTTCTGCTTTTTCACCCAAGTTTGCCAAGATTTCCGCACCAACATTATCTTTTTTCATCAACAATTCATCCAAAGTCAAGGCTCCTACAAATTCACGCAAAGCTAATTGCATCAATATATAGAGCTGTTTTTCAAACTCTTTATTTTCCAATATAGCTTTCAATATGTCCGCCACTATGTAACGCACATAAAAGTTAATACGCAAGTTTGCCTTGTCCTTAGTCAACAATTCTTGACCAGAGATTTCCATTTGTTGCATACGCGTTTCCACAGATTTTACTTCTATAGTTGTCTCGTTGTTCCAGAAATAGTAAGTACCAGAGTCCAACACTTTGGTAAATTTTCCATCGATAAACAACAATGCTTTTTGTTGATTAGCTACGACGCATTTACGTACATAGTTTTTCAACAAAGCATTTTCCAATATTGTTTTATTCACGTTTTCAGTGATGTCCACTTTAGTCAAATCGATTCTTTCGAAACGACGATTTCCAAAGTCTTTCCAATACGCATATTGTCCCGCTGTCAATACATTGGCAAACAATCCGTTTTCGTAAACCAATACAATCTCTCCATCAGCCACTTCAACCACATCCAAAAGAGCTGACAATTCCTTATTTTTTAACAACAATTGTAAATCCATCGTGCTTTTAAACGCGTTTTTTAACTCATGAATTTCCACATTTTTATTACCGAAAATCCAATATTTTCCTTCTTTCAAAATATTTATCAAGTTTCCATTTTCGAAAACCAAACCTATTTGATATGCTGCGATAGTTATTCTTTTCATCTTATTTATATTTTAAATTTTATAGTTTACATTTTTTAAAAAGTGTACACGTGCCATTTGCCTTCAGGCGAAAACGGAAATCTGTGTTGGTAAGTAAGATTTACTTTTTGAGTTATAGTTAGAATGCGTTTTGAATAGTAGAAACAAATGGTTTGAATACTTGCGAATCATAATTATAGTCTATAATATATATATTATCCACTCGTATTCGCCCCAAGAGTGACACAATTCAAATAGTACATCCAACACTACAACTTGCCAAGTTGCATTTACTTACAAAGAACTTATTTGCTGGTTTTACCAGAATGTTGACTTAACAACTGGCAAATAGCACTAGGACACTCACCTAGAAGGCATTATTTACGAGTTGCCTGAACTCTGGTGGATAGATTAAAGTCTAACCGGTCTTCGCATTTACCATTTTGCTACATCAATCTTCATTG
>QFOI01000565.1 GCA_003241175.1 Pseudopedobacter saltans | reverse complement strand
ATTTGGTTTCGGTGGATCTCCGTATGCTACAGATCCAAACGGAAAAGAAGAGATTATTGAGCAATTCAATCAAAACAGTCTCAAAGAATATTACAAAAATATTCTAAACAAAAATCAAATGTTTATTGTAATTGCTGGAAATATTAGTATTGCGGAGATTAGAAACAAGATAGAAGCCTCTTTTTCAAGTATTCCATCTAAACCTTACACCCCATTCAAATACAATACACCGATTTGGCAAAAAGATGATATAAGAAAAGAAAAACGAGATTTAGCCATCAATTACGTTGGTGCAATCATTAATGCTCCAGACATCAATAGTGAAGATTACTTGCCTTTCAGATTAGCAATAGCAGAACTAGGCGGAGGTTTGTTTAGTGCTTTACGTACAAGACTTAATCTTTCTTACGACCCTGGAGCGCAATACATGTTGTTGAAAATGCCATTTGCAAAAATGAATCTCAGCACACCCAAGCCAAAGGAAGCTATTGCAGAGATGATTCAACAAATAAATATAGTAAAAAATAAAAGTATTGATGGAGACTATTTAGACATAATTAAAAATAGTTTTATTGTTACAAAATATTTGAAAGAAGAGTCTTCATCCGCCATTACGCAAAACCTTGGCCTTTCCGAAATATTGGGCGGTTGGCAATTTGCTGAAAGACTACCAGAGTTACTGGAAAATATCTCCGGAAATGATATAAAAAAAGCTTTCAATAAATATGTTGTTGGTTCGAGATGGGTGTATTTAGGAAATTAAACATTCATTAATTTTTAAATTTCTGTCCCTTAATTGAAGTATTTTCTTTTTCGAAAACATCATTAATCTCAATAAGACAATCCTTACACAAACAGCCATATTGTGTCTTTCCAAGAAATGTAACGGCGTCTTCACACAGTGTCACTTCATTGCATTGACAATTTACAATATCTCCTACTTTACATTCAAAAGTTTCGTTACAGCGTGGGCAATATTTTGTTTCGTGTAGAGGCATTGGATAATTTAGGAATGGTGATTTAGAATTTATGAACAAACATCAATCTTATATCTCAAATTCCTACTAATATACAAAAATAAAAAAGCCAACAAAGAGTTTACCCTTATTGGCTTTTTTGAAATCTCTAAATCTAATCTTAAACTGCCACTTCTTTTGCAACTCTCAAGGTTTTCGCTGCGTCAACCATGGCAATTAACGCTTTTTTCGTTTCGTCCCAAGCTCTGGTTTTCAAGCCACAATCGGGATTAATCCATAATTGTTCCGCAGGAATTACCGCTTCCGCTTTTTCCAAAAGAGCCACCATTTCTTCTTTGGAGGGAACGCGTGGCGAATGGATATCGTATACACCTGGTCCTATTTCGTTTGGATATTTAAAATCTGCGAAAGCATCCAACAATTCCATTTGTGAACGAGAACACTCGATCGTGATTACATCGGCGTCCATGTCTGCAATATTGGAAATGATGTCGTTAAATTCCGAATAGCACATATGCGTATGTATCTGCGTGTCGTCTTGCACGCCACTAGCTGAAATACGGAAGGCACGAACCGCCCAATTTAAATATTCCTGCCAGTTTTCTTTCCGTAATGGCAAACCTTCACGAATGGCTGGCTCATCAATTTGAATGATTTTTACACCGGCTTTTTCTAGATCAACAACTTCATCACGGATAGCCAAAGCAATCTGTTCGCACGTTGCGCGTCTTGATTGGTCATTTCGGACAAAACTCCATTGCAAAATAGTAACTGGACCTGTCAACATACCTTTAACCCAACGTTTTGTGAGAGATTGCGCATATTGGCTCCAGCGAACGGTCATAGGATTTGGACGGCTTACATCTCCGAAAATAATCGGCGGTTTGACGCAGCGACTTCCGTAACTCTGCACCCAACCGTTTTGCGTAAATACAAAACCATCCAATTGTTCTCCGAAATATTCTACCATGTCATTTCTTTCGAATTCACCATGAACCAAAACGTTAATATCAATTTCTTCCTGCCAA
>QFOI01000564.1 GCA_003241175.1 Pseudopedobacter saltans | reverse complement strand
AAACGCCATCTAAATAAGGACAAACATGACTAGTCAGAAAAAATCCATCACTTTTTTTTTGTTAATCGCGGTTGTCTGTCCTGTAGTTGTTTTTGCAATGGTTCATTGGTATGAAAATACGATGCAGGATTTACCATATTTCGGTAAAAATTACACCGTTTCTACTGGGAAAAACGATCAATTTCAAATTGAGGACTTTTCATTTGAAAATGAATCTGGAACTATATCCAGTTTAGATTCGGTCAAAGGAAAAGTGTGGGTCGCCAATTATTTTTTCAGTTATTGTAAGACCATTTGTCCGGTCATCATGCCTAACCTTACTAAAGTTCAAAAAGCATTTGATCAGAACAAGGATTTTAAAATGCTTTCCTTTAGTGTCGATCCATTAAGAGATTCGGTCGCTAGGTTAAAGGAATATTCGCAACAGATTGGCGTGGGCGATCCACAGTGGCATTTACTTACAGGAGATAAAAAACTGTTGTATCGTTTTGCTAGAAATCAATTGTTCCTTACGGCTACGGACGGTGACGGAGGTCCTGACGACTTTATCCACAGTGATAAAATTGCTCTGTTGGACAAACAAGGGCACATCAGGGGATATTACGATGGCACGAACCGTAAAGACATAGAACAACTCATTAAAGACATTAGAAAAATTTTAAAATAATGAAACAATTTATAGTAACATTCCTATTGGGATTTCTTCTCTTTTTCTCTGCGAATGCCCAAAATGCTGAAACAGGCCAAGCTCTGTTCTCTCAAAACTGTACATCTTGCCATGCAGTGGGCAAACAGGTAGTAGGTCCAGATCTGATGAATATCGACCAAGAACGATCAGAGCAATGGATTATCAATTTTGTGCATTCTTCCCAAAAAGTCATTCAGGGCGGAGATACCGCAGCTGTGAGACTCTACGCAGAGTTCAACAAGACGCTAATGCCAGATCATCCTCACTTGAGTGATCAGGACATAAAGGATATAATTGGTTATATCAAAGCTGCCAGTCTGAAAGCCAAAGATGCTCCGAAAGGAAATGGAAATCTACCGTCGGCGCCTCCGATGTATGTCCATAGTAATGGAAGCAGTTGGCTACACAAGATCATATTTTTGGATGTTAACGGTAATTTTCACCCTATGAAATTTTCCAATATTATTTTTTGGGTGAGTATAGTATTGATGATAGTTGGTATTGTAACCGCATTGCTTATTGCAGTAAAAGCCCAATCCTTAAAAGACAAGTGATTGCAATAATCAATATGTAAGGCTTTGAGAGCAGCCTTCAAGCAACACCATTCTTGGTGTTGCTTTTTTATTGAATGTCATCGACAAGAAAAGGATTGATGCAACAACTGTGTCGCAGTTTTGTTCCTGACAGAAACCATCATAAGACTCCTCTCCCATTTTTGACAACAACATGGAGAGCCGTCCCGTAAAAAACTGGAAACGGTACTTCTTCCAATGGCAGTATATACTCAAAAAGCCACATCACAAAGGTCTTTTAAGTTCTAGTGACTGGACAAGGAGCGAAAAGCAGGTAAATAGCGCCGCAGTCAAAGAGCGTTTTACGGACACTTCGGGCGACAGTAAACACATCCAAATTATTGCCGAACGCCCCATCCAAAAGTTTTATCTGAAACAATATATTCAAAGCAGAGGCGTCTCCATTTCATTTGCCGAACGCTATTTGAGAGAGTCAGATTATAGTTTATACGGTAATACTTACACGGCTTTGGGATTCCAAAATGATGCCGGCGGATATGAACTAAGAAACAAATATTTCAAAGGAAGTTCCATGCCGAAAGCACCCACGGTCATCCTATTAAACGAACAGTGGAAGCCCATCCCAGAACAAAAACTGGCGGTCTTTGAAGGCTTTTTCAGTATGCTGTCCTTTCTGGAACTACTTCAAAAAGGAAAACACTTTGCAGAAAAACCAGACAGGATTCTAGTACTAAACTCGCTTTCTTTTCTGAACAAATCACAAGATTTGATTTTATCTTTTGATCAAATAGA
>QFOI01000063.1 GCA_003241175.1 Pseudopedobacter saltans | reverse complement strand
CACACTTTTCAACAATGAAACCTCGTGTAGTGAAACTTCCTCCTTTGTTTTGACAAGCAGTCTAAAAAAGCAGAATTTTACATCATTGAAATTAATAGTAGTGAATGCATAGTCCGTATGATCATTTTTGATAGCCAGCAATCGATAATTATCAATGATCGTAAACCAATCCGATTGGTTCATACTCCCTTCCAAGCGAACATTCCAATCGTAGTTCTGTTGTTGAAAACTAACATTAAGCTGATTGATGGAAAAGGTATCTTTCGTTTCGAAAGTAAAAAAAGAACCTTCCGAATTCCGTGTTGTATTTAGAATCTGAAATTGCATTTTCTCCAAAGTAGAAGCTGCCTCAGTTGACTCAACCCAATAAGCAACTTCCGCAGAATCTTTGGCAGGAGATATTCCATAAATACGTATATCGGCAAAATCATTTCGCACTTTACCATACATATCCTCAGGAAGTAAAAACGAACCCCAGCGACTATGTACATTATTTACTTTTCTTTCGTATTGAAAATTCTTTTGTGCCAACAACGCCGTTGTCAACAGTAAAAAAGACAACAAAAGCATATATTTATTTATCATCTGAAATCTTACCATTGTATTTGTTATATAAAAAGGACACCACCAAAAGCAGCACACCTAATATGACGAACAATGCAGTCTTCGCAATCGTACTCATATAAGCTACATCATAGAAGAAGAGTTTTAATAATGTGATACCAAAAAGAACCATGCCCAGTATCCGCAAGTGCTGCCTTTGTTTTCCAATACCATAAGCAATCATTGCCAATGCGTAGCATCCCCACAAGATACTTAGTCCCAACTTGTACTCACTTTTGGAGTGTGAAAGTGTAAGCCATTGTACGAGTTCACTGCTCAACAAAACAATAGCCACGAGGTTAATACCAATATGAAAAACAACCTCCATATTTTTATTTAAAAGTTTTTCTTTTCTCTTATAGAATACGAAATAAAGCATTGCTATTACACACGCTATAGAAAAATAACGAATTAAGAATACTTCGGCACCAATATGATTTTGCATATAGTTATCCAACAAAACAGAATGAGACATCAATCCTCCTGTCAAATAAACCAACAAAACTATGATTGCCAATACGCCGCATATGCTTGAAAGCATTGTGCTCTTTATTTTCCAATTATTCAAAAGGGAAATAGTTAAAACATAAAGGATACTATAAACAGCCATTACAATTGCCATTTTAGCATCCAAAATTCCAACTTGATAGTTTTCAATATTTCTAGTGATTAGTAATTTATCCATCTGCAAATCAAACCCATACTTCATCTCCATAAAAGGTCCCAAATACAGCAACAAAAGAAGTATTGCAGGAACTACAAATGACATCAGTTTTTTGTCTTGTGTTATTTTCTCCTCAGGGTTTGTCAGTACCGTTTTTTGCCATTTATAAATAAGGTAAAAAGCAACAATACCCATAATAGAAGTTAAAAAATACACATTCCAAATGGGTCGCATGGAAGCTAGCCTATTGTCAACCGTGTATATTGGATAATAACATTCGCTCCAATCTTGCAACAAACAAAAAAACGCCAATAGCATTAGTACGTAAGACAGCCTTTCGAAGTACAATACTTGTTTCTTACTACCAATCCAATACAACAATGTTGCCTCTGCAATCCAAATCAAAGTCACCCAATTACCATCTAACTGTACAGGAATAGCAATCGTAATAAAAACCATTACCAATCCCAACAACAAATAGAGTGTTTTCTTTTCTGCCAGTTGTCTTTTGTAAATAAATAAGGCCGCTACAAAATGAATGAGTCCGTTCAATACAGTGAATAGTCCAACATAGTTAGAATAACTAGGATTATCGGATATCAACGCATAGCCAATGCCATAATAAACAAAAGTATTACTCAACAGAACCGTTACAGTTCCAAACGTCAGTGTACCTTTTTGGATAGTACTTACTATAAACATGGTATAAAACAGCAAAAAGAAAAACGTCGAAAATCCGAAATAAGTGCCAAACAAATGATCTTTATTCTGGAATATCGAAGCAGCTAACACAATGAACCAAGTAACCCCAAACGCCATATAGAAGATGCCCTGCCATTTTCTGTAAAAAGCAATGAACAACATCCCAATATTGATGATGGAAATATAAGTTAGAAAGCCCGCTATGTTACCAGAATTATCATTCAACAAAAATGGAATGGAATAAGCCCCTACCAATCCAAAATGCGCAATCACTTGCTTATTGTATTGCAACGCAGCAAAAACCGTGAACCCCGTAAATGCCAGCATCAATACAAACGTCAATATCCTTGGAAATAAATCATAATAGCTATATGCTGCATAAGTAACAAAATAGGTGGCGGCCATCGCGCCGCTTACAAGTACCGCACTAAACGAATTGTATTTTTCCTTCAATCGGAAACCAACAAATAACAGTGCGATACTGGCAACATAACCTAAGACTATACGTCCGACCGGACTGATTAAATCGTGGTCTATAGAGTATTTGACACCAATTGCAATACCTATCAGCATGATGACTATACCAATCTTACTGATTAGATTTTCGCCAATGAATTTTTCCAAACCAGATTTGGTCATTTTGGGTTTGGGACCGGGTGCAAATTTTGGAATTTCCACATTAGTCGTTACAACTGCTGGCTCCATTTGTATTTCTTCCATGGGTTTTGCAGAAGAAATATTTTCTACTATTGGAGTTTCTACGGTTTTAGGGAATTCGTCTATGACTATTTTTTCTACACTCGGTTTTTCTTTTTCTGTACTCGAAATAGGCGTTGCATTTTCTGACTGTTGCAATTGTAAAAGCAGCGCACGCATCTCATTTATTTCATTTGATAGTGTCTGCTGTTTGGCATAAAGCCCTTCCATTTTCTTGACAAGTTCGAGTATGTATTGACGATTATTTTCGTTCATACTTTTAGTTTTGGCCCAATAAACTCTTTTAAAAAAAGCTTATTCAATATGTAAATCTATAGGTTATTCGGATTAAAAGTTGCGACTTCAATAGCTTTTAACTTTCTTGTTTGTCTTTCCCCTCCACGACCCTAGTCACCAGCATTGCACTTGCCGTATCGCCCGTAACGTTCAAAATTGTCGCAAATGGATCTACCAAAGTTCCGATGGCCATGGCAATAGTCAACGTTTCGGCAGGAAGATGGTATACCGAAATAAAAAGTATTTCACCCAAGTATCCCCCGTTAGGAACACCTCCTTCTACCATGGAAACTATAATCGTAATGAAAATAGCAATACCCAAGGTTTCCCAACCCGAAAAAGGTTGATGTAAAACAGCAAAAACAGTTGCAATCTTGATAATGGACGAAATAGAAGAACCTTCCTTATGCAAAACGCCTCCTATGGGAATGACAATATTTCGGATATAAGCAGGAATACGCATTTTTTCTGCAGCTTGTAGATTGACGGGAATACTCGCAATGCTGCTACAAGTTCCTACAGCTGTTATAGTCGGCACTATATTGTTTTTCCAATAACGTTGGATTGTTTTCCGTCCACCCCATAAAAAGGCGTACAGCGAAAAAAAGACGATATAGTAGACAATACCAACACCATGATATACTGCCAATGCCTTGCCATAAGTACCAAACATCTGTGGTCCCAATACACCTATCTGAGTTGCCATGTAAGCTCCCAAACCGAAAGGTGCAATTTTCATAATGAGTTTGAGAAACTGCGTCATGACTTCTTGTCCAGAATTTAAAAATGACTTGAAGGCAATTCCTTTTTCCCCGGCTTTACTGACCGCAATACCAATTAATGCTGAAAAAATCATCAGTGCCAACATATTGCCCTTCGACAATAGATTGTAGAAGTTCTCCACAGTCAACATACTGGTAATTTGGTCGCCAAGAGCAATTGGCTTTTGCTCCTCTACTTTTTGTAAGGTATTGACTGGACTAGAAATTGGAAATAATTGTACACCTATTACAGTCAATATGGCGGCAACTACAATCGTAAACACAAAAACACCAAACATAGCCCCCATAAGTTTGCCCACTTTTTCTTGTGAGCGATCTATATTGGCAATGCTTGTGGATACAGTAAAAAAAATAAGTGGGACTACGGCGATGAAAAGAAGGTTGAGAAATATATCTCCAATAGGTTTTAGGACTAAAGTTTTTTCCTTGAATATCAAGCCCAATATACATCCAACCAATAGGCCAGACAGTAAAATCAGACTGCTTCCGAATCTTTTGAAAAAACTTTCTTTCGCCATTTTCCGCCATTAGCAATTATAAAAAACGGTATAGTCTTTCCAACTATACCGCCAAAGAAGCAAATTCTTTTTCTATTTTTTCGCAAAGCTCCGAAGAAGCCATTTTTTCTGCTTGTTCAATGATATTGCGAAATGCTTTGTCATTACTGATACCATGACCAATAATTACAGGTTTGTCTACACCCAAAATCGGAGTGCCTCCATAATTTTCGTAATGGAAACTACTGAAAAATGAATCTTTTTCAACCTTGCGAGCTACTGCCATTTCGTAAATGGATTCAGCCATTTTCAAAATAACATTCCCGGTAAATCCATCACAGACGATCACATGGGATTTGGACTTGAAAAAATCGCGACCTTCCACATTCCCAATAAAATGAATGTGTCCATTTTCCTTCAACAGTGGATAAGTAGCCTGAGCTAGATTATTACCTTTTCCTTCTTCTTCGCCGACATTGAGCAAACCAATAGAAGGATTCTCTATGTTAAGCATATTTTGCACATAAAGACTTCCCAATATGGCAAATTGATTTAAATATTCCGGTTTACAATCCGAATTCAACCCGACATCCAATAATAAACCAGTAGATCCGTCCAAGCGAGGGATGAATGTTGGGATTGTCGGTCTTAATATGCCTGGAATAGTTTTCAATGTGTACATAGCACCAACCATCATCGCACCAGTACTCCCTGCTGATGCAAATGCATCAATCTTTCCAGTTGATAAAAGATAAAATCCAACGGAAATAGAAGATTTGGGTTTTTCTTTTAACGCTTTGGTTGGATGTTCGTTGAATCCAATCACATCAGGTGCATGTACAATTTGCACTTGAGGGTGTCCAGCCAATCCATGTTCAGATAGTAAACTATTCAATTCCTCTTCTCTACCCACACAGACAACAGTTTGAGGATCTGTATTATTTTCAAAATAAAGTTTCAGCCCTTTGACGGCTTCCAAGGGAGCATAATCTCCCCCCATCATATCTAAACCTATCTTTATAGACACAGTATTAATAATTTGAAATTGCAATAATTATATATCGCAAAGTAATGAAAATCATTGTCTTTGAGTGATAATAAAATCCTAAGTTTTGTCATCTCCCCAAAACTTTGATACAATATACCTCGTACAAACTACAAAAGGCATTGGCACTTGCATACCAACACCTTAAATATTTTAACAAGAACTTGATTAAGCTTTCAATGGAGCTTTTTCAGCAACCACCTGTCCTTTGTAGTACAATTTACCTTCTACTACGTGAGCACGGTGACGAGGATGGATTTCACCAGTTGTATGGTCTTTGCTTAATGTTACCTCTTCTGCCTTATAATGCGTTCTTCTTTTTGCGCTTCTCTGTTGAGAGTGTCTGCGTTTAGGATGTGGCATAACTAATTATAATTTAAAATTTTTATTAATATTATTTACTAATCGAATCAAAACCTAATCTTCCAAATCTTTGAATTTATCCAAATCTTTCCAAATGGAATTGTCTTTTTTGGCCATTTCACTTACTTCCTCTGCATCTCTTTTCATTTTAGCAAGTTTTGCCAAAACTTCAGGATTGCATTTGGAACTTCCGTCTTCGTTCTCGCCACAATAATGTTGGTTTGGAACACTTAGACTTATAAATTCGTAAATCCAGTCTGACAAGTGCAAATGGCTTTCTGTACGGCTAATATAATATACATCTGGATCCTCTTCGTTATCATTCATTGCCTCTGGCTCTTCAACCATCTTCACAACAATATTGAACTCATCCCAAAGCTGTAATACAAGTGGATTACCACATCTATCACATTGAGAATCAACAGTTCCAGCTATATCAAATTTCAAAAGCAAAAAACCATTTTGCTTGTCCAACGTCAATTTGACATCAGCATTGCAATTATGGAAATCCTGCTCGCCGTAAGATTCAAAGAACTTGTCGTCTATATGATATTCAAACTCATGAATACCGGGCTTCAATCCTACAAATGCAATATCGTACGCTCTACGGTTACTCACTGTCCAAAATTTAGGGTGGCAAAGGTAATCATAAATCCTTAATTAAGAAAATATAATACCAAAATAAAAATAACTCACTAATATACAATAAGTTACAAATTACTTACTTTCCATAACAACCAATGGAACAATCATTTCTTCCAGACTTAATCCACCGTGCTGAAAAGTATCTTTGTAATAATTGACGTAATAATTGTAATTATTGGGATAGCAAAGAAATCCATCTTCCTTTGCAAAAACAAAACTACTGTTGATATTGGGTGATGGCAGACCCGCCTCGGCAGGGTTACGAAAAGCAAATACCTCTTTTGGATTGTAATTGAGATTTCTTCCGTGTTTATAACGAAGATTGGCTGTTGTTTGCTTATCTCCTATCACCTTGTAGGGCGTTTGCACGCGCATACTTCCGTGGTCTGTGGCTATCACTATTTTAACATCCTTGCCCTCCAATTTAGCCAATGCCTGCCGCAGAGCACTATTGGCAAACCAACTTTTAGTGATGCTACGATAACCAATTTCATCTGCCGCCAGCTCTTTCAACACTTCCATTTCCGTACGTGCATGGCTGAGCATATCAACGAAATTGTAGACAATAACATTTAAGTCATTGAGCATCAAATTATTCATATTATTGACTAACGATTGTCCTTCTGTGTGGTTGAGGATTTTATTGTAGCTCATCTTGACATCACTCAAACCGACTCTTTTCAACTGACTTTGCAAAAAGAATTCCTCAAAGAGATTTTTTCCACCTTCATCGTCATCATTTTTCCATTTATCAGGAAATTTCTTTTGGATATCAATAGGCAGCATTCCTGCGAAAATCGCATTTCTACTGTATTGCGTGCATGTTGGCAATGTTGCGTAAAAAGTTTCTTCTTGTACCATTCGAAATTGCTCCATCAACATTGGCTGGATGGTTTTCCATTGGTCATAACGCAAATTGTCAATCAAAATAAAGAAAACAGGAGCTTCTTTTTTCTTCAACAAAGGAAATACCTTGGATTGCATCAACGTATGACTCATGACTGGGGCATCACCATCTTTGGCATATAACCAATCAGCATAATTACGCATGATGTATTTGGCAAATTCTGTATTGGCTTCCTTTTTTTGGGACTGAAACACGTCCATCATCTCCGTGCTGTTGGATTTTTCCATCTCCAATTCCCAATATTCTAGTTTTCGGTAAAAATCCATCCATTCGTTGTAATCCAGATTACCGCTCAACTCCATGAACAATTGTCCGAATTGCTGCTGGTAAGCCGAGGTAGTCTTTTCGGAAACAAGCCGCTTGTTGTCCAATATCTTTTTGAGTGAAAGCAAAACCTGGTTCGGATTTACGGGCTTGATCAGATAATCAGCAATCTGACTACCAATAGCCTCATCCATCAGATTTTCCGTCTCGTTTTTGGTAATCATGACAACAGGAAGCGAATGATGTATCTCCTTTATCTGAGAAAGTGTTTCCAGACCGCTCATGCCAGGCATGGACTCATCCAACAATACAATATCGGGACTCGCCCCTTTAATATTTTCCAATGCGTCGAATCCATTGGTATAGGTTTCCACTTCGTAACCTTTTTGCTCCAAAAACATTTTTTGGGAACGTAGGCTATCTATCTCATCATCCACCCACACTATTTTACCTAATGACATCTAAATAATTTAATAAACGAAAAAATCCATACAAAGTACGACAATTACTCCGAACTATTTTGCCAACAAATCACAAAAAATAAACATAGGTGAATATTGTCAATGAATATGTGTATAGATTTGTAAATCAATAAATACGCATTCCGCTATGACCAACGGAAAAAAGAAACAGCCTTTCAGAAAAATAATCAACGATCCTGTACATGGATTTATCACGATAGACGATCCTGCCATTTTTGACATTATTTCCCACCCCTATTACCAGCGCTTGCGTAGGATTAGACAGATGGCACTAGCTCCACTTGTCTATCCAGGAGCTGTACACACTAGGCTTTTGCATTCTTTAGGAGCATATCATCTTATGTGTCGTGCTATAGATGAATTGATCGACAAAAGAGTTGAAATCAGCAGGGAAGAACAATTTGCAGTCAAGGCAGCCATATTGCTGCATGACATTGGTCATGGACCATTTTCCCATGCATTAGAACATTCTTTGATAAAAGGCATTAGTCACGAAGAAATCAGTTTGAAAATCATGCAATTTCTCAATAGGGAAATGGGCGGCAAACTGGATCTTGCCATAAAAATCTTTGCCAACCAATACCATAAACCATTCCTCCACCAACTCATAAGTGGACAAGTAGATATGGATCGTCTGGATTATTTGTCACGCGACACTTATTTTACTGGTGTCAGCGAGGGAGTCATTGGGTACGACCGTATTTTACAAATGTTGGCAGTGCAAGACAATCAATTGATGATTGAAGAAAAAGGCATCTACAGCATCGAAAAATTTCTCATTTCCAGAAGGCAGATGTATTGGCAAGTGTATATGCACAAAACTGTTTTGGCAGCAGAAAAAATGCTGGTTAAGATAATGCTTCGCGCCAATGAGCTCTATTCCAATGGCGACAAAAATTTAGCGATAGGTTCTAATTTGGATTTTTTCCTTGGCGGTTTTTCAGGAGAATTGCATGACAAAGAATTGGAATTATTTTGCCAATTGGATGACAACGACATCATTTTTGCTGTGAAAAAATGGAGTCAACACCCAGATCCGGTTTTGTCTATCCTGAGTAGAAATCTTTTGACAAGGAAGTTGTTGAAGTGTATCATACAAAAAGATCCGATAGATGCAGAGGTAGCAGCATCCAAAAGGCAAGAGCTCAAAAAAGCCACTGGTTTACCAGACGAAATGCTTTCCTATTTCATATTTACAGGAAAAGCGACCAATACCATCTACAAGCAGACAGACGAAAGTATCAAGATCTTATTCAAAAACGGAAAGGTAAAAGATATATCAGAGGTAGACAACGCTCTTATTTCTGACACTATTTCTGCTCCTGTGGAAAAATATTACATCTGTTATCCTAAAAAAGAACAGATTGCTCATCTGACGTATTAAATGGCGAGAAAAATCGTTTTACAGCCCTTTTAGCAAGCTAATTTCGAGCAGTTAGGTGAGAAAGCCTATATTTGCCGACCAATATATGCAGGAAAAAAAGACTTTTCTTGTCAAAATGAAACAGAATGCAATTTACTGCAGAACAAATAGCGCAGATAATCGGCGCCAGGGTCGAAGGAAATCCTCAAACGGTTGTTAGCGGCTTTGGAAAAATAGAAGAAGCCAAAGAAGGCGAACTTAGCTTTCTTTCCAATCCGAAATATGAAGATTTTCTTTATACTACTGGAGCATCTTTGGTTATTGTCAGCGAAGATCTAGTTCTAAAACAACCAGTAACTGCAACGCTGTTAAGAGCCAAGGATTCGTATGCAGCTTTTGCCATTCTTCTCAATGCCTATGCACAGATGAGAACATCTCATCTTAAAGGTATTGAGGATGGAGCTTTTGTCCATCCGAATGCAAAAATTGGTGAAAATGTTTACATAGCTCGATTTGCCTACATCAGTGCAGGAGCTACAATCGGCGACAATACAGTCATATATCCTGGTGTGTTTATTGGTGAAAAAGCCAAAATAGGAACTAATTGCGTTGTGAATTCCAATGTATCCGTTTATCACGATTGCATTATCGGAAACAATGCTATTATACACGCTGGAGCGGTTATTGGTTCGGATGGGTTTGGTTTTGCACCTAATCCAGACGGAACGTATTCCAAAATTCCTCAAATAGGGATTGTCATAGTTGGAAACAATGTTGAAATCGGGGCCAATACGTGTATTGACCGTTCAACAATGGGTGCAACAGTTATAAAAGATGGTGTGAAACTGGATAATCTAGTGCAGATTGCCCATAATGCGGAGATCGGCGAAAACACGGCATTAGCTGCTTTGTCTGGTATAAGCGGGAGCACCAAACTTGGGAAAAACGTAATCATGGGTGGACAATCAGGAACGGTTGGCCATATTCACATTGCCGACTTTACCAAGGTTAATGCTCAAAGCGGTGTCAACAAAAGCATTACGAAACCCAATACTTCGGTTACTGGTACACCGGCTTATGATTATATGCCCATGATCAAAGCTCAAGTGACAGCGAGAAGTCTCCCAGAAATGGAAAAAAGACTGAAAACATTAGAATTGGAATTGGCAGAACTTAAAAATTCGCTTTCAAAATAAAACAAACTACCTAGATTCTTTTTAATAATACATAACAACAATGGAGCTAAACTTTAATCCAAACAAACAACATACTATTGGATCTAATATTTCTTTGGAAGGTGTGGGATTACACACAGGAGCATCTATCAAACTTACTATCTCCCCTGCCAACAGTAATGAAGGGATTGTATTCAAAAGAATTGATTTGGACGGACAGCCCACTGTTAAAGCGGATTGCGAAAAAGTAGGAGAAACGCGGCACAACACAACCTTACAGCAAGGAGAAGCTAAAGTCTCTACCATAGAACACTTATTGGCAGCATTGGCCGCCAATAGTATTGACAATGTATTGGTTAGTTTAGATGGACCGGAAGTGCCCATATTGGATGGAAGTTCCAAACTTTTTGTGGATGCCATTTTACAAGTAGGTATTGTGGAACAGGAAGCAGACAAGATCTGGTATGAGATCAAGGAACCCATCAGTTATTATGACGAAGCTACAGGTACCTCTATTACAGCTATACCATGCGATCATTTTTCGCTCACTTCTATGATAGATTTCAATAGTCCTGTATTGGGATGCCAATATGCAACCTTGGAACATATTGAGGATTTCAATAAAGAAATCGCCGATTGCAGAACATTTACTTTTTTGCATGAAATAGAGCCTTTGTTGAAAAACAACCTCATCAAAGGTGGTGACCTTGACAACGCAATTGTTATCGTTGACAAGCCTGTTTCTGCGGAAACAGAATCTCACTTAAGAAAATTGTTTAGCAACAAAGACAACGTTGCCATTCCAGATAAGGGTTATTTGAATAACGGCGATCTCAAATATTCCAACGAACCAGCCAGACACAAACTATTGGATGTTGTTGGAGATCTTTCCTTGGTAGGTTTTCCTTTCAAGGCCAAAATCATTGCCAACAAGCCTGGACACAGAAGTAATGTAGAATTTGCAAAACTGGTCAAGCAATATATCAAAAAGCTAAAGCAAAGTCAAGGAATTCCTGTTTATGATAGTAACGCCACTCCGGTTTACAACTATGCGGACATTGAGAATACCTTGCCTCATAGATACCCTTTTTTGTTAGTAGATAAGATTATTGAATTAACGGACACACATATTGTTGGTGTCAAAAACGTCACATTCAACGAACCTTTTTTCCAAGGTCATTTTCCCGGAAATCCAATAATGCCAGGCGTTTTGCAGATCGAGGCTTTAGCTCAGACAGGAGGCGTGCTATGTATCAATGCCATGAATGACGGTGCAAAATATGACACTTATTTCCTTAAAATAGACAACTGTAAGTTCAAGCAAATGATTCGCCCAGGAGACACATTACTATTAAAAATGGAACTTAGTGCTCCTATCAGAAGAGGTATTTGTGAGATGCATGGTTCTGTTTACGTCAATGACAAACTAGCGGCTGAAGCAGACCTTGTAGCTCAGATTGTCAAAAGAAAGCAAGATTCTTAAATAATGTTGGAACATTAAAATTTTCTTATTATTTCAGATTATCTTTGCCCGCAGAGATGCAAACCGAGAGATTAGTACATACAGCAACTTTGGAAGACCACTCCGTCGAAGGAATGG
>QFOI01000563.1 GCA_003241175.1 Pseudopedobacter saltans | reverse complement strand
CAAATGGATTCTCATAATTGCTATGTGTAGCCATCCAGTTGCATAGTTCCACAATGTGTGACTTATTAGAAGTGAAATAGAAGTAGTTCTGATTCTGCAATACTGTAAGCACGTCCAAGTAGTCACCCAATTTCCAATAATTACCTTTGTATGTCCCAACTTCTGTGGATAGATAAGGTGGATCAACCAAGAAGACCACACTTGAAACATTTTTGTATTGTTCAAACAATGCTTTGTAATCCATACTAACGACCTGCAATCCATCAAGATAATCCGTCGCATCATAATCACTTTTGCGAACTACATTGTAAAAGGTTTCTTTTTCCAATGCGGTAAACGATGTTACATAATTCATACTGAACAATAGGTTTCCGGATAATGTAACATAATCAACGAAGCCATCATCTTCATAATCTTTTATTGCCAACAAAACTTTTGCTTTGACATCGTTTGGCAATGCTTTATCTTTTGGACAATCCACAACCAAATAACGAATCTTCGCAATCAACTCATTTGTTTTAGAAATTGCTGTTATACGTTGACGGTAGTTATCATAATCATTATAGATGACTGTTGCGCCGGGATATTCGTCTTTTACATTTCTACTCAATAAGCCCGAACCGCCGAATAAGTCAACATAAATAGCTTTCGGATCACATTCTTTCAACTGCTCTTTAAACTGTTTCAAAAACTTTCTTTTCTGCCCCATGAACGGAAGGGGCGCCTGTGTGTAATTTTTCATGTGTGTATTCTTAAAATTTAGAAGTTATCTTTGTGCCTTCTCAGGCTGTTAAATACAATAAGGTGCGACAACACCAACCAAAGAGCTCGGCTCCTGGCGTGGTGTTGTCGCACCTTTATCTTTTCCGACTGCCTGAGAAACATCGGAAGGGAAGTCGGGGGCTTTTTTATTGCCTCCCTATAGCTGCCATATACGTGGATACAATACCTGCCATTGTTTGTGCTTCCATTTGATTCAAGGAGCCGATGTATGCGAATCCAATCTTTGCATTGGTGTGTCCAGCGTTGGATCCATCCTTTGACTGACCTTTGCCAATTGTGATTGATTCGCCTGCATAAACAGGATTTTGTGCATCAAAGCCATTTTGGTCCAAAACGGTAGTTCCGTCTAAGGAATAATAATACTGATTTCCATCCCCTTTATCAAAACGCCCAATTTGGATCAACCCAGTACCATTTATCTGCGCTGCACCAGATTTTATCAAAAAACCTGCATTTGAATCCTTACCTAAAAAAGTGATAAAGGATTCGCCATAAGCCTTTCTTGCCGCACCTGCTACAATATTTGCACCTAAGATACCTAACATCCAACCACTCCCGCCATTTGGCTCAGCTGTCACATTTTGGACACCCATTGAAACGACTGACATTGCCCCATTCGGAAAATAAGTGGGAAACGTTGCATAACCTCCATCGGTCGGAGTAAATCCATTGGCATCAAAAACGGGAGAACCTGAAAACGTCAATTTTCTTCCGCTTTCATCAAAAAGCATTGATTGCTGACTTGCACCAGATCCTATGAACGGAGCAACGAGAATTTTGCTCCATAAACCAGCTGCAACCAATTGATTATTTAGATTGACCAATGCAGATTTTTGCGCAGCATTTGCACCCACATCAATTCCGAATTGTATTCTCCAGTCCGTGCTGCCGATAGCGTTAGCACTATAATCTGCATTGGTATTTGTTATTCTTAATCCCATTTTTATAGTTTATATATGATTTAATTTATAGTTAAGTATTCAGCGACAGCCCAGTTATACATTGTATGTCCGATGTATTGAAGGTTTTGTGAATCATGCAAGTTTCCCCTACTTTTTTGACGGCAAGTAGTAGCGTTTAGTTCTATATAGCCACCACCAACGGTTGATTGACGTGCATAGCGAATTACGCCATATTGAGGGTTGGACGCACAATCAACAACTATACTTTTACCGTCAATTCCGATTTTTACACCGTTTACAGCTATGACATTTCCATTCTGTTCAAAAAC
>QFOI01000562.1 GCA_003241175.1 Pseudopedobacter saltans | reverse complement strand
GTAGGGTCGCTTGCGACAAAATTGGCTGAAGCTTGATGCACTTTTGTGACAGGCTGTGCTTTTGGTGGCTGAGATGGTAAAACGTTTCTTTTCGCAGCTGGAGGCGGCCCATACACTCTTTCTGCTGCTGCCGCATTTCCGTAGCCACGATTGTTCATCCTGTCGAAAGCAGAACCGCCATTGTTATTGGACACATTGAAATGTCCTGCACCTGAATAACTATTATCTACAAATTGCTCTGGCATTTCAGAAATAAAGCGACTAGGATCATTTTGGATGAGACTACCAAAACGATAACGTGTATTGGCATATGTAATCCAAAGCTTGCTCTTAGCTCTCGTTACGGCAACATAATACAATCGCCTTTCTTCTTCTAGTTCTTCACGTGTGTTGATGCTCATCGCACTAGGAAAAATAGTTTCCTCTACGCCGACAAGAAATACTATCGGAAATTCCAATCCTTTGGATGCGTGTATAGTCATCAATTTGACTACATTGTCGTTCTCTTCTTCTTTGTCAGCATCTGTCAACAGTGTTACCTGTTGCAAATAGGCACCTAGAGAAATGGCATTTTTTGTGCGTTCATTGTCAACATTGTCTAGGAGTTGTCCATCTTCATCAATCTGCGTAAGATTGTCTTGGTCGTCTACCCAACCTTTGATAGCGTTTAATAATTCTTGCACGTTTTCGTAGCGGGCGAGTCCTTCTGTAGTTTTGTCGTTAAACAATTCTTTGACCATATTGGTGTGTTTGCCAACCAATATGGCTACTTCATGCGCATTTTTATCTTTCAAAAGACTTTGAAAATACTTCATCATCAATACGAAATTGTTGATGGCATCCAAAGTGCCGGCACGAAAACCCATCTCGCCAGCGCGTTCCAATACTTCCCAAAAAGTAATATTTTGTTCACTTGCTAATGTCAGAGCTCTTTCTATTGTCGTTTTGCCAATACCACGTACAGGATAGTTGATAATTCTTTTTAATGCTTCCTCGTCCCGTGTATTGGAAATGACACGCAAATACGCAATGAAATCCTTGATTTCTTTACGTTGATAGAAACTCAGCCCACCATAGATGCGATAAGGAATACCTCTTCTTCTAAGACTTTCTTCCATTGCACGGCTTTGCGCATTTGTTCGATAGAGAATGGCAAAATCACCGTGATTGTAATGATTTCGTAATTCTTGTTCGCTTATAGTGTCAGCCACAAATTTTCCTTCATCATTATCCGTCATGGAGCGAACTACTCGGATTTTTTCACCGCTGTTATTGTCTGTCCATAGGGACTTTTCGATCTGCCCTTTGTTGTTGTTAATGACAGTGTTGGCAACTTCCAATATGGTTTTTGTACTACGATAGTTTTGTTCGAGTTTGACAACTTTTACATCATCATAGTCTTTTTGGAACTGCAATATGTTTTCAATAGTTGCGCCTCGGAAACTATAGATACTTTGAGCGTCGTCGCCTACCACACAAATATTTTCGTTAGCTGCAGCCAATAGTTTGGTGATCTGATATTGGACAGGGTTTGTATCCTGATACTCGTCGATTAGAATGTATTTGAATTTGTGTTGGAACCTACTCAAGACTTCTGGAAAAGTATTTAAAAGTTCATACATTTTCAACAGTAGATCGTCAAAATCCATTGCACCGTTTTTGTAACAACGAGCGGCGTAGGCTTGATATATTTGTCCGATAGCAGGACGTTGGTTTCTGGAATCTTCTTGTTGTAACTGGTGGTCTTGAAGATATTCAAGTGGGCCAACCAATGCATTTTTGGCTTGGGAAATTCTACCCAAAACAACATTAGGCTTATATTGTTTATCGTCTAGGTTCATTTCTTTTACGATAGCTTTGATGACGCTTTTGCTATCTTCACTATCATAAATTGTAAAGCTGTTTGGATATCCTAAACGATGAGCTTCTCCTCTCAATATTCTTGCGAATACACTGTGGAAAGTTCCAATATAAAGGTTGCGCGCTTCCGAATTGCCCAGTATTTTTTCAATACGTTCCTT
>QFOI01000561.1 GCA_003241175.1 Pseudopedobacter saltans | reverse complement strand
ACATCAGACAATGCATTATACATTGTTGTTCTATCTCCTTTTAAACTACCAAAAAAACACCATGCATATTTTCTATCTTTTAAAATAATTGAAGATGTGTCTGGATTGTAAAATTCTGATTGATAAGCTAGTGGGACCGAAAATACGTTTTTTCGAACTATATTAGGATTCCAGCCACCAGATCTTAAAACCGCACGTGCATATTTATAATAGTTAGAGAAATGATTTAGGCTTTCGTTTGAACAATGAAACAACACAAAACTTTCAAATTTTATTAAATAATCCGTAAAAGCTTTGTCTATTTTTAATTTATTCGAAGAATAAATTATAATAGAATCATTTTTAATCGTATTTAACTGACCTCCATCAAAAAAATTGACATGACATGTATGTTTAAACAATACATTTTCGTTAAAATTTAATTCAAAATTAGTCTGTACACCTATTTTGGTCTGATATATACAATTGAAACGCATTTGCTAAACACTACGATTGAGTTTTTTAATTAACGAATTTTTATCAAATAAATTACAAATTCTTAAAAATTGCTATTTTCTTTTTTTCTATTTATTATTTTAATAAACCACATAGGAGAGTTTATTACTGCTTTTATTATTCCCAAAAACCTGATCTTACCTTTATTCTGTGTAGCTATTTTTAAATAAGCATTTGTGAAATATTTGTTTAATAAATCCTTATACAAGTATTTGTCGTAAAAATTCTTTTTAAGGTTTATCTCTAATAAGTTATATCTCCACATTTTCAGTGATTTAAAATCGTGCATTTCAAAATTTTGCCATTCCCCTACTTCCATTTTAGCGTGTAAGTTTAAATTAGTAACATCAATTGGATAATTATCAATATTATCTAGAAACATGTGTTGAAGTATTTTCAAAATTTTAATTTTATTAACTTCACTCATATTGGAATCATGAATCCTATATTGGATAGTATAATCCTGTATATTTGCAGCTCTATATTTTTGTAATATTCTAATCCATAATTCATAATCCTCGATCAATTCCATCTCTGGACGGTAACCATTGACATCCTTTATGACAGTTGACCTCATAACAACCGATGATTGCAAAAATGGGCATGCAAAAATGGAAGACATTTTAATCAACATTGTATCCGTTTCGTAATTCCATTTACGTCTAAATTTACTTTCACTGTCTATCGTTATAACTTGACTACCGCAAACATCTATTTCCGAGTTCGATTCCAAAAAAGAAATAATTTTTTCAAAATGATTAGACAATAAAACGTCATCCGAATCGACTCTGGCAAAATAAGGAGATTCAACCATTTTTATCCCCAAATTCATAGTCTTAGCAACTTGCAAATTTTTCTCGTTTTTTATTAATTGGATACGAGAATCTTTATTCACCCAATTTTGGACAATAGTTGTTGTGTTATCTGTACTTGCATCATCAAACACAATCAATTTCCAGTCTTTAAAATTCTGATTGATAAAACTATTGAGTGTTTCCTCAATATACAGTGCTGCATTGTAAGCAGGCATTATAACCGTTAATATTGGCATGTAAGCTTATCTTATGAATTCAAATGGTCTAGACTTTCGATCAATGTTAATGATGCTTCAGAATTGAACTTTCGAGCAAAAAATGCATTTGTACTTTTTAAAATCTCCAAGTCTGATTGATTTAAAATAGCGGGTCTAGTATTTTGATCTTCTCTAATATTCCAATCAAAATAACGCAAATTGTCATTTTCAACAGTCTTCGGATAAGGCATATTCATAATCACAGTGTGAAAAAACGTTTCATCTGGAATGTATGATTTTTTAAACATTTTAAAAATCCATGGATTGTCATTAACATATAATAAAACATTTTTTATCGTATCTATTGACAATGACCACCATTGAGAACCCAGATATATGTCCATACCATTTTTTTCAAACGATCGTTTTATTTTTAGATATTTCTGCAATTTAACCAAACCATAAACAAGGTAATGGCCAACTCTATTTCTAACATTAATAGTATCCATTAAAT
>QFOI01000560.1 GCA_003241175.1 Pseudopedobacter saltans | reverse complement strand
TGGCGAGATACTACAAATGAAAAAACGGCCTTTTATGCAGAATGCCACTCTACGGGAGAAGGTGCCAATGCTCAAAAACGAGTAAAATGGTCACATCAATTGACCTCAAAAGAAGCTCAAAAATACACTATTAAAAACATCTTTTATCTGAATGACTCATGGCTACCATCTTCCGAAAAATAATTATAGTTTGTTTGATATTGAATACTTGTTTTACCTCTCATAATTTCCAAGTTGCTTCAAACTAAAATATTTATCATTTTTAAAAAAACGTCTAAATGGAGGGAGAGAAGCACAGTATTTTTTTGAATCGAAATAGACCGTATCTATTGACTAATTTTGGTCGATGAGTTAGAAAAATAAGACTAAAAATCTGAAAAATTAATGATCTCACTTTGTAAAGAAACAGTCTTAAACTCGGTTACCGGTCTCTTAGACTCGATCAGCTCCAATAACAATTGAGTGGCTGTTTGTCCCATTTCAAAAGCCGGTTGGTAGACGATGTCGAGATCAGGAGCTGCTAGCTCGATTAGGTTGGAGTTGGTAAAGCCTACGATTCCTAGATTTCGAAATTTTTCAGGATTTGTTCTTTTTAATGCCAGCAAAGAACCTGTCGTTAATCTGTCATTGGCAATGAACAATGCATCGGAGTCTGTTTTCACTATGTCGTTAATCACTTGCTGTAAATCAGTGGCGATATTGCCCGTGTCTTGGCAATATTTTACAAGGTTTTCGTCAAATGGTATGTCATACTTCGCTAATGCCGCTTTATAACCATCTAGTCTTTCTACCATATTGGGTAGATGTTTGGAATTTGTTATGTGCACAATTTTCTTTTTGCCTTTTTTGATTAGATGTTCCGTAATATTATAGGCACTTTGAAAATTGTCGACTATCACCTTGTGCGTATCAATTTCGTTGGTAATCCTATCAAAAAAAACAATAGGTAACCCACTATTGTACAGATCACTCAGGTAGCCCACATCCGTTGTATTGGCGGATAATGCAATCAACAATCCATCAATCGCCCTAGACCCAAAATTGGATACGATCATTTTTTCCAATTCAAATGATTCATGGGTTTGTGATACAACAACTTGATAACCTTTTTGATATGCAATTGTGTCGACTCCATTTATAACTTGAGAATAAAAATTGTTAGCAATTTCACTAACGACCAAACCTATTGTATAAGTTCTTCTTTCTTTCAGAGATAATGCTATCGGATTAGGCTTGTAGTTTATTTTATTGGCATAGTCCAAAACCGTCTTTTTTGTTTCCTCACTTATTTCGTAACTATCGCGCAGAGCTCTAGATACAGTTGATGGAGACAATCCAAGCGTTCTAGCAATATCTTTTATTGTCGTTATTTCTCTTTTCATATGGACCTTAATAATATGCAATATAAGATATTTCTCCGACGAGTTGCTAATGCTATCGTTATCGGCAACGATTGCGGAAATATTCTAACTAATACTATTTTATGTCAAATATCTACTCCACTTACTCATAAAAAACCCTTCCACTTTTGGAAGGGTTTACTTGTTTTAATACTATAAAAAATATTAGTATCTGTAGAATTCTGGTTTGAATGGACCTTCTTTAGGAATGTTCAAGTATTCAGATTGTACATCTGTCAATTCGTCCAATTCCACACCGATTTTTGCCAAGTGCAAACGAGCTACTTTTTCATCCAAAATCTTTGGTAGCATGTAAACTTTGTTTTCATATTTTTCGGCATGTAACCAAAGTTCCAATTGTGCCAATACCTGATTAGTGAAAGAATTACTCATCACAAAAGATGGATGACCAGTTGCACAACCTAAATTCACAAGTCGTCCTTCAGCTAGCAGGAATATAGAATTACCTGTAGGGAAAGTATATTTATCTACCTGAGGTTTGATATTTGTATGTTTTATACCGGCGAAAGTTACCAGCTTCTCAACCTGTATTTCGTTATCGAAGTGACCTATATTACATACGATAGCCTGATCTTTCATTGCTTTCAAATGATCGATAGTA
>QFOI01000062.1 GCA_003241175.1 Pseudopedobacter saltans | reverse complement strand
ATATGTAAGGACTTTTTCGTTATCATAGTATTTCTAATTGGAACAAATATTTTATAACCTTGCTTTTTAGATACAAATTTCATACGGAAGTTAAATAAGCTTTTTTTTTCGGCAAACGATAAAAATAATAGATAAAATAACTCTTTAGAAAATTTGAAGAAATAATTTTGACTTTTTTGTATCATCGTCCTACATTTTTTTTAATCTTGTAGATAATTCCGATAAATGAAATTAATTATACAAGGTGAAAACTTGTCTCAAGAAAAAATTAGGTCGATTGTTGACATCTCAAAAGCAAAACTAAATACGCAAACATCTTCCAAGAGTTGGAGACTGGATAACGTTGATGCGGCAACCCACGATATGGTTATGAGCCTATCCAAAAGTTTGGAAGTGGATATTGCTTTTTTGCCAGATGATGTCAACTTTAAGGACTATAAACTTTTGGCAATGGATATGGATTGTACATTTATCCAGATTGAGTGTATTGATGAGATTGCAGATTTGTATGGTGTAAAGGATCAAGTGGCGGCGATAACGCACGCTTCTATGAACGGAGAATTAGATTTTAATGAAAGCCTGACTAGGAGAGTGGCCTTACTTAAAGGACTTGAAGAAAGCGCACTACAGACCGTTTTTGACAAAAAATTAAGATTGTCGCCTGGAGCAGAGATCATGTTGGATAATTTAAAAAAAGAGGGGATCAAGACGCTGTTAGTGTCTGGAGGTTTTACATTTTTTACCGAAAAACTCAAGGAGCAATATCAATTAGATTATACAAGAGCCAATACGCTAGAAATTAAAAATGGCATGCTAACAGGGAAAATTATTGGAGATATTGTCAATGCAGAGAAAAAAGCTGAAACGTTGTTACGCTATTGTAATGAACTAGGAATTGAACCAAAACAAACTATTGCTATGGGTGATGGTGCCAATGATCTCAAAATGTTACATGCTGCAGGATTATCGATTGCTTATCATGCTAAGCCAAAAGTGAAGGCTCAGGCTGATATTTCTTTTGATTATGTTGGTTTGGATGGCGTCATCAATCTATTTAAATAAATTATAACTATGAAATACGGAATAATCAATCAAACAGATCTAAACTGGGAGGACCTAAGTGGTGGTATATCTCGTCAAATATATAGTTACAATGACCAGATAATGATGGTCAAGGTGAAGTTTGATAAAGGTGCGGTAGGCGCTCCTCACTCTCATCCACATATTCAAAGTACATATGTAGATAGTGGAAAATTTGAAGTGACAATTGATGGGGAGACTTCTGTTATTGGTGAAGGTGATGGTTTTATGGTTCTTCCAGATTTAATACATGGATGCGTTTGTTTGGAAGCGGGTTGTTTAATAGATGTGTTCATACCAATGAGGGAGGATTTTTTGTAGTGTACATGAGTTTATGGCGAAATCTTAAGTCAATATAACGTAAATAAAAAAAGGTCAAAGTGTATTTCACTTTGACCTTTTTTCATTCTTTTAGGAATTTAATTACCGAGATTTGGATTTAATTGAACATCTCCAAAAGGTATTGGTAACCAATATTGACTCTTTGTAATTGTTGTCAATGGAGCAAGATCGCTTGCTGTCTTACCATTTGGAAGAGTTCCATTGAATTTATTTGCATTAGCGGATTCTACTTGTTCCAATCTAATAAGATCAAACCATCTAGTATACTCCCCTGCAAACTCCCATTTTCTTTCATTTACAACAGAGTCTGCAAATACGCTACCAGATAGACCAGTAACTAGATTAGCTAACCCTGCTCTTTTGCGTACTATATTTAATGCGTTGTATGCATCTGTACTTACAGATCCAGTAGCTCTTGCGGATGCTTCAGCATAAGTTAACAGAACATGAGCATAACGAATTAAACGAAGTTCTTGATCAGTATTGGATACAACTACATTCACCGCTGTAGCTGTATTGATTCTGAACTTTTTGTAATATGGGTGATTAATTAAATTATTTTGCCAGAATACTTTAGTTTTGCCATCATTGGAAACTGCGGTATCCTCAAAAGTATATTGCTTTCTTTTGCCTGAAGGAAAGGAAAAATAGAAATTAATTTCACTCAGATAGTCATCCCATCCACTGATATCACTAGGCATACTAGATCTGCCATATACAGAGTTAGCAGAAGCAGCAACTGAAGAATTAAATTGTAATGCAAATACGTCTTCTGGTAGGTTTATACTTGATGATAGTCCAGACCAAATATTTGCCAAACTTGAAGTGTCAAAACCATAAGTAGATTTACTGGTAATGACTTCATTTGCTTTACTTGCGGCTAATGCATATTTGGATGCATCTTTTATCGGATAACCACCTTCTGTTAAGTATACATCCGCAAGCAATGCTTTTGCTGTACCTGCATTTGGTTTGCCAGGAGCTGGTTTAGCATTTGGAAGCATAACTTCTGCCATTTTTAAATCAGATTCAATGACAGCATATACTTCAGCAGGAGTGCTTTTGGAAATTGTGAGGTATTTGTCTGCATCGTCGTCTGTAAGAATAGGAGTAGTCATTAGAGGAATATTTCCAAATAATCTTACTAGCCAATAATATGAAAATGCTCTTAAAAAATATGCTTCTCCTGCTAATTTGGCTACAGTAGCTGAGTCTGCAACTACATTCTTATAACTATTGATTACATTATTAGAATTTTGTATACTTTGATAGAATCCGAGCCAGACAATTTTAATTCTGCTGTTAACATTAGAAGGGACGAATTGGTCCATTTCTCGTAGTTCAGCCTTATTGCTCACCGGATGTGTAGTGATGTCATCACTTCCCATAACAACTGCATTCAGTGCTGCACTAGCAATTCCACTAGTGTATGCATTTTGCAAAGGCTTATACATTCCTGTAACCGCTGCCTGCAATGCAGGCAATGTTGTAATCGCATTTTCTCCTATAATCTGTCCATTCGGATCTTCCGTTAGGGTTTTGTTACATGAGGAAACTAATCCTGCTATAATTAAAATTGAAAATAATAACTTTTTCATATTAGATAATTCCTATTGTAAATTAAAAATTGAGTTTTAAACCAAACGTATAAGTTTTGGCATTAGGATAAGAACCATAGTCAATGCCTTGAGATACATCACTTCCCGCTGATGCAGTTGAGTTAGTTGACTCAGGATCAAATCCTTTGTACTTAGTAATTGTAAACAAATTAGCACCTCTTACAAAAAGAGTTAAGTTTGCAAATTTCAATTTGTCTTTAGGAACTTCATAACTTAAACTTATATTTTTGACTCTAACAAATGTCCCATCTTCTAAGAATCTAGTACTTTGTGTATAGTTAACATTCGTTTTGCTAAATGCAGGTATATTAGAAGTTTCGTTAGTCCCTGTAATATATCTATCTTTAATATCAGCGATTGTAGCCTGCTTAAAATCAGAATTAGCAGTAATACCTGCGGCATAAGTATAATCCAATTTTTTAAAGCCGCCAAGTGATTGGATGAAAACATTAAGAGTAAAACCTCTGTAGCTGAAATTGTTATTCCACCCCCAAGAATATTTTGGTAAACCTGATCCTATAGGATGATAATCGCTGCCATTAATAACACCATTATTATCATAGTCTAAATATCTTGAATCTCCTGGTTTGTTACCATATACGGCAGCTTCTGTAGCTTCAGACGGCTTCCACGTGCCTAGATATTCCAGACCCCAATAGGTACCAAGAGGTTTGCCAACAACTAATTCGAATTCTTGTTGAGGTGATAATCCAGATCCTACATTAGTAATTCCGAGTGCGGAAGAATTACTTGCTATCTGTGTTATATTTCCATACAACTTTGTCAATTTGTTACGCAAAATGGAATAGTTTGCAGAGCTGGACCATATAAAACCACCACTTCTGATTACATCTCCACTTACTGCAAATTCCCATCCATGGTTATTGACATTACCGATATTTCTTAGAATAAATCCTCCACCCTCATAATCAGGGTTTGGTATGTTGAATAGTAAGTCGCTTGTGTTTTTATTATAATAATCAACAGTAACAGCTAATCGACCTTTGAACAATGAGGCATCAATACCTACGTCTGTTTGTTTTGTGGTTTCCCACTTCAGGTTTTTGTTTCCAGGATTTCCAAGCAAAATTCCACTAGAAAGTGTATTTTGAGTAAAAGGAGTATTGATATTTGCATATGCCAATAAAGTCTGATATGGATTTATGGCTTGACTTCCGGTAACACCATACCCGCCTCTTATTTTCAGATTGTCAAATATGTTCAAATTCTTAATAAAGCTATAATTAGTAAGATTCCATGCTATTCCAAATGAAGGAAAGCTGCTATATTGATTTCCTTTAGCAAATTTGGAAGAACCATCCCTTCTTAGCGCCGCTGTTATATATATCTCTCTGTTGAAATCATAGTTAACACGACCAAGCCATGATAATATACTTTGATTAGAATAGCTAGAGGACACGGTAGAACCGCCATTTAAAGCCAAACCATAATATCCTTGATCAGGAAATGTTATATTATTGGCATTCGCATTGAATCCGTTGGTAGTACTTGTTTGGTATTCAAATACGCCCGTTACGGTCAAATGGTGTACATTGTTTATCGTAGTGGCATATGTTAAGTTATTGGTAGTTTGTAAACTCACCATATCAGAAGATGCACGGGCTGCAGAAGCTGCTGTTCCTAAATTTGCATATAGCGTTTTGTTCTGAAGCGTTTGTTGGTTAATATAGTTAATACCTCCCGTCGCATCAAAAGTTAATCCAGGTAATATCTTATAATTTAACCCTAATATCGACATAATATTATTGTTAATTACGATATTGTTTTGATCTGCAGCTAAAGCTACCGGATTACTAGCCAATATTGAACCGTAAGGATCTGATGTAGTATATGTTCCATTTGCATTTCTTACAGCTACTAATGGCGACCATCCAATGGCCTGCATAACCGGGCCGCTTCTTCCACCAAGAGTTGCATTATTAACCTTATTTCTATTGGCATAAGTATTAAGCCTTACAGTAAATCGATCATTCACCTGTGATGTGATATTTCCTCTTAAAGCGTATCTGTTACGATAAGAATTAATGATAACACCATCTTGGTTTAAATACTCTCCACTAATATAATAAGTTGTCTTGCCGGTACCTCCAGACAATCCTAATTGGTATTGTTGCGTAGGTGCATTTCTAAATATTAGGTCTTGCCAATCGGTACCAGGAGTTTTGGAAATGCTATCAATCTGAGCGTCTGTGAATCTTGCAGCTGTTCCATTGCCTAATGCATTCGCATTAACAGTTTTGGCATAATCAACATTATTTAATAAATCTAGTTTCTTAATGACACTGGCTCTTGAATATGCGGCATTGAATTCTATTACAGGTCTGTTGCTATTGCCTTTTTTTGTAGTAATCAATACCACACCATTGGCACCTCTACTACCAAATACGGCAGTAGCTGCAGCATCTTTCAATATCTGAATATCTTGAATGTCTGCTGGATTTATCAAACTCATATTTGCACCTAGGAATCCATCAACGACATACAAAGGGTTATTGTCACCAATGATAGAATTATTACCGCGAATACGTATTGATGTAGCTCCACCTGGAGCACCTGAATTATCAGAAACCTGAACACCAGCAGCTCTACCTTGGATTATTTGCGAGACATTAGTCAGCTGTTGTTGATTGTATTCTTTCTGACTAATTGACGATATTGCGGATGCTAAATCTTGTTTTCTAGCAGATCCATACCCAATGACAATTACCTCATCAAGTTTTGTGGCATTACTAGCTTCAAGTACTACATTAATTTCGGATAGGTCTGCGATGGCAATGGTTTGAGTTTCAAATCCGGTATGGGAAATAATTAAGGAATCTCCAATATTAGCATCAATGCTGAATTTTCCGCTGGCATCAGATATGGTTCTTTTGTTTGTTCCTTTAATTACAATATTGGCATCTGAAACGGGGCCACCATTTTTTTCCTTGACAAAACCGGTGATTTGGTCATATTTGGAGTGGATAACTATCACTTTTTCATTATAATTTATAGTTACCTTGTTTTGATTACCAAATATTGAGGTAAGGGCCTCTGTCAGGCTTTTGTTTTGCACATCTATAGTGTACTTTTTGCTATCACTGACATTAGACGATTGGGAAAATATCAACCTCATTCCTGTTTGTTGATATATCTCATTAATAATAGCATTTCTAGATATGGAATTGGAATGGATTGTGATCGTAGGATCCAAGTCTTTCGCCTGCAGGTAAGTGGTAAAAAAAACAAATACCGAGACAGTCAACAATGGCTTAAACAAAGTCCTAGAGAGCATCGTAGCATAAATACTCTTTTTTTTCATACGGCTTATTTATTAAATGTTAAAATTATGGCAGCTATTTGACCCAATGGTCAACAGGCTAGCAAGAAAATCATTTTATAGTTTTGTTAAAAGTAGTTAACTTTTTGGTACTGTAACAATGCAATCGATTGCATTGTTTTTCAAATGGAAGCAAACACAGTGGTTTGGGAATTGTTTATAAGCCAAATTCTTGATGCAAAGCAGGGATTTGTACGTCTTTAAACCCCTTCTTCAATAGACTTCGTTGAAAATCCTGTTGTACCTCATACTCTCCGTGTACAAGAAAAAGCTTATGGACCAAATCAGGATTTTGGCAGGCAAGGAATTGACATAAGTCATCGTAATCACCATGGGCACTCATGCTTCGCATAACGCCAACCTCAGCTTTGACTTGCATTTCATCATTGAAAATCCTAACAACCTCGGCTCCACGCATTAATCGACCTCCTAGTGAATTGGGTTCACAATATCCTACAATGAGAATTGTATTTTTGGCATCCTCAATATTATTGTAGATGTGATGTTTCACTCTTCCTGCATCCGCCATCCCGCTTGCGGAAATAATTATCATGGGATTGTCGTTGCTGTTGAGCGTCTTGCTTTCTTCAACGGATTCAATAAACGAAAGTCCAGGAAAATCAAACGGATCATCATCAACTTTGAGTAGGTTTTGTATTTTTTTATTAAAACCTTCGCTATGTTTTTTGGTAACTTCTGTTGCTTCCAAACTAAGTGGACTATCTACGTAAACCGGAAGATTTGGTAACTGTTTTTCCAGACTTAGTTGATTTAAGAAATAAAGTAGTTCTTGCGTGCGACCTACGCTAAACGATGGAATGATTAATTTACCCTTTTTGTCTATGCAGGTTTTGGTTATCCATCCCAGCAGTTCGTCTGGCGAATTGAAAACATCTTCGTGCAAACTATTACCATACGTACTTTCAATCAATATATAGTCCGCTTGTGGAAAAGTCTGAGGAGATTTCAGTATAATATCCTTGTATCTGCCGACATCTCCACTAAATGATATTTGTTTGGTCTTACCTTCCTCTGTTACTCGTACATGTACCGACGTGCTTCCTATAATGTGACCAGCATCAGCATAATAGACTTCCAGTCCATTTTGGATAGTGATCCATGTATTGTAATTGACAATTTCAAAAAGGTCCAATGCCGCTCTAACATCGTCAAGATCGTACAAGGGTTCTTTGTAAATGGAAATGTTTTTTTTAGCAGAGCGTTTTCGTAGGAATGCAGCATCGTCCATCTGGATTTTGGCTGAATCTTTCAGCATTATTTCTGCTAGGTCTCTTGTGCCAGAAGTACAAAAAATCCTGCCGTGGAATCCTTTTTTTACCAACCTTGGTATAAGTCCGCAATGGTCAATATGTGCATGTGATAAAAATAGATATTGGATAGGAGATGGATCGAATCCAAAGTTTTCATTGAGTTGGTCTGTTTCTGCGCCCATTCCTTGAAACATACCGCAGTCAAACAGGAATTGCGTTCCGTTTTTTAAAGAAACTAGATGCTTGCTACCTGTAACGGTGCGTGCTGCACCATGAAATGCTATTTTCATACAATCGTCGTTACTTGATGTTGGAAAGGTAGGGATTTTAAAGAAAGAAAAAGTAAAATTTATATTAAGGTTGTGGCCAATAATCGGTCACAACCTTAATCTTTACAAATATTTGCCCGTATAACTCTCTTTACATTTTTTCAAATCCTTAGGCGTGCCTGCAAAAACTAGATTGCCTCCATCAGCACCTGCTTCTGGACCTAAATCAATCACCCAATCCGCGGATTTTATAACATCCGTATTGTGTTCGATTACAATGATACTATGTCCTTGGTTAATCAATGCATTGAAAGAAGACAGGAGCTTTTTGATATCATTGAAATGTAACCCAGTTGTAGGTTCGTCAAAGATAAAAAGTATTTTTCCGGCTTTTGATCCTTGTCCTAGAAAGCTTGCTAGTTTGACACGTTGTGCCTCGCCGCCACTCAATGTATCTGAAGATTGTCCAAGTTTGATGTAACCAAGCCCAACATCTTGTAAGGGTTGTATGGCTTTTTGTATGTTTTTTTCTTCTTTGAAAAGTTCAAGCGCTTCATCCACACTCAATTCCAATATGTCAAAAATGCTTTTGCCTTTATATTGGACTTCCAATACTTCTTCCTTAAATCTTTTTCCACCACAAACTTCGCAGGTTAAGTGCACATCTGTCAAGAACTGCATCTCAACAACTTGTTCGCCTTCCCCTTTACATGCGTCACATCTTCCGCCGTCAACATTAAAGGAAAAATGTTTTGGTTGAAATCCTCTAATCTTGGAAAGAGGTTGTTTGGCATAAAGGTTTCTTATCTCATCATATGCTTTTATGTAAGTAACAGGATTACTACGAGACGATTTTCCAATAGGGTTTTGATCCACTAATTCAATATGGTTGATGGCTTTAATATCTCCAGTAATCGCTTTGTGAAAACCTACGGTTTCGCTTGTGCCCTCCTTCATTTTCATCAAACCAGGATAAAGGATTTGTTTGACTAAAGTTGTTTTTCCACTACCACTTACGCCTGTCACAGCACAAAAAACATTCAACGGAAACTGCACTGTTATGTTTTTAAGATTGTTTTGTCTGGCGCCTTCTACAATAATGGATTTTTGCCATTCCTGTACCTTTTTAGGTGCTTCGATGCTCAAAGTGCCGTTAAGATATTTTCCCGTAAGACTATTTGGATTTGAGATAATCGATTCGTAATTGCCTTCTGCAGTCACCTCACCTCCTAGATGAGCAGCAAGTGGTCCCATGTCAATGATGTGGTCCGCTTCCCGCATAATCATTTCGTCATGCTCTACAACAACTACAGTGTTGTTGAGGTCTCTCAGCCTTTTTAGCACTTTAATTAGATTTTCCGTATCGCGTGAATGCAACCCAATAGAGGGCTCATCCAATATGTACAAGGAATCGGTCAATGTACTTCCCAAACTTCTGGTTAATTGAATGCGTTGGCTCTCGCCACCACTCAATGAGTTCGCTAAACGGTTAAGTGTCAGATAGCCAAGTCCAACGTCGATAAGTGTCTGCAATCTTTGTTGGATCTCAGTTAGAAGCCTATTGGCGATCTTTTGTTCGGTGTCACTTATTGGTAAGTTATTCATCCAAACCAACAAGTCCTTGGTAGGCATATTACTCAATTCTCCAATATGTTTGCCATTTATTTTGACATATAAAGCCTCTTGTCTTAAACGGTAACCATGACATTCTGGACATGGCGTCCGACCTCTATAACGGCTTAGCAAAACTCGGTTTTGTACTTTGTACAAATGAGATTCTATGTCTTCGAAAAAATCATTAATACCTTGTGCATAACGCGAACCTTTCCATAAAAAATCGATCTGTTCTTCCGTCAAGTCTGCAAAAGGTTTGTGTATCGGAAACTTGATACTAGAAGCGCCTTTGACAAATTGATCTTTCCACCAAACCATTTTTTCTCCTTTCCAAGGCGCAACAGCCCCTTCGTAAATACTTAATCTTTTGTCAGGAATGACAAGGTTGGGATCAATGCCCAATACTTGACCAAATCCCTCACATGTTGGACAGGCTCCATAAGGATTGTTAAATGAAAAAAGGTTGGGGACAGGTTCCTCGAATCTAATGCCATCGAGTTCAAATCTATTGCTGAAAATAACAGGATCTCCATTGTCAACAGAAACAAAAACATCTCCTTCCCCTTCAAAAAATGCTGTGTTGGCAGAGTCAGCTATGCGATGCATTTCATCCTCGTCAAACTCTTTTTTAACTAAGCGATCGATAAGTACGTAGGTGTTTTCTTTCTTGAATTTTTTCTTGAGGCTGCTTTCTGATTCTTCCAATATATCTTCAATCAAATAGGTTTCAGAATTTTCTCCGTTAAAAACAAAAACACGTGAAAATCCTTTTTGTACCAATATGTTCAGCTCTTCCAATATGTCACGATTGTTCTGCAATTTGAATTTTGCTAAAAGGAATATTTTGGAAGATTCTTTTTGCTGAGAGATATATTTTACAATGTCCGTAACATCATCTTTTCTTACCTCGCGTCCGCTAATAGGCGAGATTGTATGCCCAATACGTGCAAACAGTAAACGGAAATATTCATATATTTCGGTCATACTTCCTACCGTGCTCCTGGGTGTTCTGGTAATAACTTTTTGTTCAATAGCAATAGCAGGACAAAGGCCTTTAATATAGTCAATATCTGGTGCTGGCATCCTTGATAAAAATTGTCGAGCATATGAACTTAGACTTTCCGCATAGCGACGTTGTCCTTCGGCAAACAACGTATCAATTGTCAGCGAAGATTTTCCACTGCCTGAAACTCCAGTGACCACTGTAAATTTATTTCTTGGTATACCTACGGATACATTTTTTAGATTGTGGGTTCTTGCGCCTTTTATATATATAGAATCTGTTTCGACAACCTCATTGTTGTTCTGTGAAATGACTTTTTGCTTAATTTTTGAAGACATAAAATAAAGGTAAGCAAACAAGTCTAAGCTTATAAATTATTTTTTAACTTATTGATTATTAATTTATTAAATATTTAATAAAAGATCTTTTAATAAAAAGTTATAAAAAGTATAATAAATATCAAATTAACTCTATCTTTGCCTCAAACACCGTTATTACGCCTATTGACCATCTTTACTCTCGTTAAGGTAAAATATTGAATTATATATATCGACTAAGGTCGTTAAACCATTCACTTTTTACCATTGTAAAATGTCAATTTAATTTAAACTATGAGTGAGTTAAAGGTATTCAGCGACATAGCCCTGATTCGTGCGTTCCAAGATGGCAATGCCAAAGCACTGGATAAATTGATTGATCGCTATAAAGATAAATTGTACAGTACGATTTTCTTTTTGGTGAAGGATCAATGGATTGCTGACGATATTTATCAAGACACATTTATCCGAATAATAGACACGCTTCGTTTCAATCGATATAATGAACAGGGTAAGTTTTTACCTTGGGCAGCTAGAATCGCTCACAATCGTTGCATTGATTATTTCAGAAAACAAAAACGTCAACCTCCTATAGTCACGAGCGAAAATTCTGAGATAAATGACATTTTCGAAATGATCGATTCTAACATCGATAATGCCGAGCAAAGAATGATACGTGAGCAGAGCTACGGAAAAGTGTATCACATGTTAGATCAACTACCCTCTGATCAAAGGGAAGTAATTGTATTGAGACATTTCGCAGACCTTAGCTTCAAGGAAATCGCTACGTTGACCAATTGCAGTATCAATACAGCTCTAGGTCGTATGCGCTACGGCTTGATCAACCTACGTAAAATTATGGTTGAAAAAAGTATTGTCCTGTAAGATAATATAGAATAATTGAAACAAGGCGACAGTTTTCTGTCGCCTTTGTTTGTCTATTAGAATTCTACTAATTTGCCAGATGGTTTTATCGTTTTTTCGATTTTTATTTCTACGTTTTTTCCTTTTTTAGTAAAAGAATTACTGGTGGTGTTGATAAAGGAGTTTGTCAAGGAAAAACGAGTGCAGTCAATAATAACAATACCATTGCTATTTACCACATTCTTACTATCTATGTTTATGTTGTTAATGGTTGTGTTACTGCAACTATCGAGTTGTAATGCGTTGTTTGCACTTTGCCAAAGATTCACAGTGTCGATGTTTACGTTGTTACAGGCTTTAAAAAAAATCAAAGAAGGCATTTCTGTGTTGAGATCGATATATTGGTTTTGAGAGAGTTGTAGTATGTTT
>QFOI01000061.1 GCA_003241175.1 Pseudopedobacter saltans | reverse complement strand
GATTTCTTTAATGAAATGCGATTGATCGGTATAGTTGAGTTGTGGGTACAATTCCCCTTTTTGAATGTGTTGCAAAGACGCTTGAAAGCGCAAAATATTGCAATAAGACTTTAAAGAAATGCCCAATAATTGTTTGATGTAACGGTTGATTTGCCGTTCGCTCCAGAATATTTTTTCAGACAATTCATGGATACTAACTTCACCGTTATTTTTATTGATATAGTTGAATAGTTCAGCTTTACGATTATCCAAATTTTCAGGTATTAACGTAGAGACTTTTTGTACGATTTTTTCACAGAAATGTTCAAAATTATTCAAATCGCCTTCTTGAATATTCCAAAAATCTATAGGTAGAATTTCGCCACCGTTTACAAAATCGGCAATCGATTTTTTCAAAATATATTCTAGTCCCAAAGGTTTGAAACTCACACAAAAAAAGCTGTCAATAAATTGCTCAGGCATTATTTTAGGCTTAGTTTCCAGACCAATCAGACCAATCATAAACTTGCCATTCACCATTTTGCAAAACATCATATCAATCATTCCGTTGGGAATAATTATAGAACCTTCGTGCGCTTTCACATTGTCGAACTTAGAAAACCCGAAAATAAATTCGGATAAGCTTGATGGCGCTTGTATAAATTGATAGTTTGTTTTTGCTTCCATTTTGGAGTGGAATTTTTCCATTCAAATCTATAAAATTATCTCCAATTTTTACCGCAACCTCGCTCGATATTCATTGGGCGTAACACCCAGTAATTTTTTCACGTACCGTGTAAAAAAAGAACGACTGCTAAATTCCATCGTATCGGCAATTTCAGAAATATTGAGGTGCTTATTTTGAAGTAAAATGATAATTTGCTCTTTCGCATGGCGCTGAATCCATTCGGAAGCCGTAACACCCGAATGAATTTTGCATAAATAATTCAAATACTTTGGCGTGATATGAAGTTGCGTACTATAAAATTGCACTTCCCGCTGCGTCATACAGTTTTCCCGCACTAAATGAATGAATTGTTCATACAAAGTACCTGTTTGCAAACTATGTTTTCGTTCCTCATAATCTTTGGCAAAAGTATTCCACATTTCAAGCACGAAAATTTGCATTTGCCGGTTGATAATTTCTTCGTAAAAATGGTGATCTGTTTCCAAAAAATGATCGTTCATTTGCTGAAAATTTGCCAAAATTCGTTTCTTGTCTCGCTCGCTAATATTGGCTTTTACGGGATAAACTCGAGAATGCAATTGCGCATTAATGCTCCAACTTTGGTCGGGAATATTATCCATCAAAAAATCCTTTTCAACTAGCAAAACTGATGCTTTAAAATTCTTTGAAAAAGTTAAACCAGACAAGCGACTTTCTGCAAACCAAAACAAAAATTGTCCACCTTTACATTCCATTTTTTGGTCATTAAACAGAAATTGAATTGATCCTTGATGACAATACAAATGCGTATGATACAACTTTTGAAAGTTTTTAGGGAAATCTTCTTCCTTTCTAATTTCCGTTAAAATAATTTTCGGAATATTAATATTATACATTCACTAAATTCTTTCTACTAATATACGTCATTTTTGACATTATTAACGTAAATGGTGTAATAAATAAGAAAATTATACATTCTAACTTTGTCCTATCAAAATTTATAATGATGAGCAAAGATTCACCAACTATATTTGATCGGTTAAAAAATGGAGAAACGATTCCGAAAGGTGATGCCGAAATGCCACTTTTGCGAGAAGAGTCTTATCAAACTATTGGGCTTTTACAAAAATTGAATTCGAGCAACGACCCAAAAGAAATCAATCAATTATTGAGTGAAATTATCCGAAAACCCATCGATGAATCGGTCGCCGTATTTCCACCCATCCACATTAACAATGGTAGAAATTTAGAGTTGGGTAGAAATGTATTTATCAATTTCGATTGTACTTTTTTGGCTCTGGGCGGCATCACTATTGAAGAAAATGTATTGATAGGTCCGAAAGTGAGTTTGATTACTGAAGGCCATTCGCTCCATCCTAATGATCGTCACGGATTGATTCCAGGGAAAATTTTAATCCAAAAAAACGCTTGGATTGGTGCGAATGTAACTATTCTTCCCAACGTTACTATTGGAGAAAATACGGTAGTTGCAGCAGGTGCTGTTGTTACAAAAAATGTTCCGCAAAATACAGTCGTAGCGGGTATTCCAGCAAAAAATATTAAAACAATTGAAATAGAAAAAGACAATGGAAAATAATTCAAGAAGACAATTTATTCGGAAAACATCCTTAGCTGGTGCGGGATTGGCTCTCGCAAGTCCGTTTCAACTTTTTTCGCAAACTAATAATTCAAATAAAATGAGTAACAATATTAAGTCCAAAGGTTTTGCAGCAACAGACAAAAACAATCCTTTAAAATTGTGGAATTTTGAACGTCGCGCAGTTGGCGATAACGACATTCTAATTGAGATAAAATATTCGGGTATTTGCCATTCCGATATTCATACAATTCGAGGACATTGGGGAGACCAAGTTTATCCGCAAGTGCCTGGGCACGAAATTGCGGGCATAGTAACAGCTATAGGTAAAAATGTAACCAAATTTAAAGTGGGCGATCAAGCTGGAGTTGGTTGTATGGTAGTTAGTTGTATGCAATGTGAAAGTTGCAAAAATGGCGAGGAACATCATTGCGAAACTACTGGAATGGTGGGCACTTATGGCGCACCAGACAAAACCGCTCCAACTGGAATTACGCAAGGTGGTTATGCAAATAATATAGTTGTTACCGAACATTTTGCCATCAAAATCCCTAATAATATTGAACTAAAATATGCCGCTCCGTTATTGTGTGCGGGCATTACCACTTATTCTCCGATGATGCGTTATGGTATGAAAAAAGGCGATAAAGTGGGTGTGATTGGCATTGGTGGTTTAGGACATTTGGCGATAAAAATTGCGGTTTCTAAAGGTGCAGAAGTCTATGCATTCACAACAAGCGTAGATAAACAAAATGACATCAAAACATTTGGTGCGAAAGAAGCTATAGTTGTAAAAAGTTCCAATGATTTAAAAGCCTTCAAGGGAAAGTTAGACTATATGATTTCCACTGTTCCTTATGCGTACGAAATGTCGCCATACATAGATTGTGTAAAACCTTACGGATTTTTTACACAGGTAGGACAGCCTATAAATGGAGCATTGGCGATTAATAACTTCAATATGATTTTTAATCGTGTCAACTTTAACGGATCGTTGATTGGCGGAATTCCTGAGACACAAGAAATAATGGACTATTGCGCCAATAATAAAATATATCCCCAAATTGAAGTCATCAATGCAGATCAAATAAATGACGCTTGGGAAAAAGTAGTAAATAAAAAAGCGCGTTACAGATATGTAATTGATGCCAATACTTTTTAGAATAAAAATGAACAAAATGCCACATTTAGCTATAAAATTATTAGAAGGAAAAACCGAAGAACAAAAGAAAAAACTTGCTGCAGAATTGGTAAAAACAGCGCAGTCCATTATAGGATATGGTGACGAATCCTATTCGGTAAGTATAGAGGATTTCTCTTGGGATGATTGGCAGAAAAAAGTTTATCCCGAAGAAATTATGGAGCGAAAAGAAATCCTATACAAAAAACCTGGTTATACTGTTTAAGTTTAAACAATTAGCAATGAAATTTAATTATAAATATGGTGTTGTAAGTATTCTGATACTATCATTCATCTTGCTTTGCAATACCGTAAAAAGTCAAAATAAAATGAAAACAGAAATTCCACAATTAAGTGCTTTTTCCACAGGTGAAGAAAACACTGCCTTCGCAAAATATTTTATCGGAAAATCTTATTTGGCACCGATTACCACGAATAAAGATTTGAATGTCCCTATCTCCAACGTAACTTTCGAGCCTGGTTGTCGCAACAATTGGCATAGCCATACGGGCGGACAAATTTTGATTGTGGTGGGTGGTGAAGGTTTGTATCAAGAAAAAGGCAAACCTGCCCGTCATTTGAAAGTGGGGGATGTGGTAGAAATTGCCCCAAATGTAGTGCATTGGCACGGCGCCACAGCTAATAGTTGGTTTTCACATTTGGCCATAGCTTGTAATCCGAAAACCAACGAAAACAAATGGTTTGAAGCCGTTAATGATGCGGAATACAAATTAGCAAACGAACAAAAATAATCCGAATGAAAACAGCAAAATGGCGCGCAACTTTTTTACTGATTTTATTCTTTTTAATAGTGAATACGATGAATGCACAAAACAATAAACTCAGTCCTAGTCAACAAAGTTTGGTTAAAATATCCTCCTTGACTGCGACTGGAAATTTAGATTCATTAAGTGTACAACTTAATCATAGTTTGGATGCAGGATTGACGATCAACGAAATTAAAGAAGCTTTGGTGCAACTTTATGCCTATTGCGGTTTTCCTCGCAGCTTGAATGCATTAAACAGCTTCAAAACCGTTTTGGATGATCGTAAAGCAAAAGGAATTTCGGATAAAATTGGTAAAGAAATAATCGTTGAAAATAAGGTTTCTGATAAATACGAGCAAGGCCGTAAAACTTTGGAAGAAATTACAAAAACGCCGCAAAGCAAGCCTGCTCCTGGTTTTGGCGAATTTGCGCCACGAATTGATGCCTTTTTAAAAGAGCATTTGTTTGCTGATATTTTTGCAGTGGATGTGTTAAGTTATCAACAACGTGAATTGGTTACCATAGCGGCTCTAGCGTCCATGACAGGAACCGAAGGTCAATTGAAATCGCATATTGGCATTGGAAAAAATACCGGAATTACTGACGAACAATTGGCGGAAGCCGCAGATATCATTCAATCCACGATCAATACTACACAAGCGAATAAGATTAGAAAAGTGATTGGTGTGGTGGAAATTCCAGTGGTGAATTCGGAAATTATGGTGCGTATTGCCGAAATAGAAATTGTACCCGAATTTGTAGAAGAATATCAAAAAATATTGAAAGAAAATGCGGCTATTTCTATTCAAAAGGAACCAGGTGTGATTTCTATCTTCCCCATGACAGTTGCTGATAAGCCTTATGAATTCAGAATTGTAGAGATTTATGCTGACAAAAATGCCTACGAATCACATTTGAAAACGGAACATTTTCAGCACTATAAAACCACCACTTTAAAAATGGTAAAGTCCTTGAAATTAGTGGAAATGAATAGTGTAGATAAAAATGAAATGCCCCAAATTTTCCAAAAATTAAAATAAAATGAGTACCACATTTGATAAAAAAGAGCTGACTGAGATCAACGCTGCTGATGATTTAAAAATAGCACCTTTTAGAGCCGATGGTATTAAGTACGGAACTCCAACTTGGATTTGGGCTGTTGTTGTTGATGGAGAATTGTATGTTCGTGCTTACAACGGTAAAAATGGACGTTGGTATCAATCAGCAATTCAACAAAAAGCTGGTAGAATTTATGCTGCAGGTTACACCAAAGAAGTCACTTTCGAACCCGTAACCGACGAAAATTTAAACACAAAAATTGATGAAGCCTACAAAGCAAAATACAGCAACAGTTCATATTTGGCACCGATGATTAGTCAAAAAACAAAAAATGCAACGGTGAAGATTTCATTGAAAGATTGATTTATTTCGCCAATTCCGCAATATCCCCCACTTCTAAAATCTTTTTGGGATAACCTCTGGAAACTGAATGAATCATTGCTAATCCAACTTGTTTTAGTGTGAGTATTTGAGCAGGGAAAAACGGTGCAATCAAAGGGCCCAAAATTTTGTAAATCGTTTTTACATTCACCTGACCTTTGGTCGCTTTCATAATGGCAGGACGGAAATTGTACACGTTTTTAAATGGTAATTTCATCAATGCATTTTCGGTTCTGCCTTTTACACGCGCCCACATCACTTTACCTTTTTCGGTGCTGTCGGTACGATTTCCAGAAACGTAGATAAAAGTCATATTGGGATTTACAGCAGAAAGTGTTGTTGCAAATGGTACGACAAAATCATAGGTTTTCTTGGTGAAACTTTCTTCATTTTCACCAATTGAACTTACACCTGCACAGAAAAAACACGCATCATAATCTTTCCATTTTTCGGTATAATTTCCAATTTCGGAAAAATCTTTGAGTAAGAGTTCTTTTAGTTTTGGATGTGTTTTTTCATAGTGTTTACGGCTAATGATGAGAATTTCGGAAACTGCTTCATTTTCCAAACATTCTAACAAAACACCTTCTCCAACCATTCCGGTGACGCCTGTTATGATGACTTTCATTTGATCAGTTCTTTTTTATTGACTAAGATAGAATTATTTTCCTTTACATTCATTCTAATCGACTCTTATTAAAGTAGACGATTACACAGTGAAAATACTCTTTTTTAATTGATGTATATTTGTTCTTATTGCAATTACCACTTGAAAATGACAGCAAATCTATCCTCACAATCACTAGAACCTTTACTAGAATATTTTGATGGACTCATTCCGTTGAACGAGCAGGAACAGACTTTGGTTTCCGAATATTTCAAACCTCGTTTGTACAGAAAGCGTCAATATGTTTTGCAGGAAGAAGATGTCTGTACGCAATTTAATTTTGTGGTGAAAGGTTGTCTCAGACTATACAAAATCGATGAAAGTGGCAATACACATATTTTGCAATTTGCTTCTGAAAATTGGTGGCTAAGCAATATCGGAAGTTTTCACCAGCGCACCGCTTCCGAACTCAATATTGATGCCTTGGAAGACACAATGGTTTTTCAAATTAGTTATGAAAATCTGATTGCGCTTTATACTAATTCACCCAAATTTGACCGCATTTTTAGAGTGTTGATTGAAAATAGTTATGTAGCGCTTCAAAATAGAATGTTGCTGTATATTAGTTCGACCGCGGAGGATCGTTATGACTATTTTACAAGGCATTATCACCATCTTGCCAATCGACTTCCGCAAACACAGATTGCGGCCTATTTGGGTATTACACCAGAATTTTTGAGTCGGCTTCGCAATCGGCGTGTTCATAAGAAACCTTAAACTAGATCAATACTATTTCTTGAACTAGTTCATTGGATGGAGACCTTTTATTGACGGACATTTGCGGTATCAAATTCATATTTAACTAAAAATATAAAATTATGTCAAGTAAAAAAGTAGCCGTTATTGGTTTAGGAAGTATTGGAAAAGCTGTTGCCCAAGATTTGGTTAAAGGCGGAAGATCAATCATTGTTGCCAGTAGAAAACTGGAAGACGCTGAAAAATTAGCGCAAGAATTGGGTAGCTTGGCAACTCCAACTGATACCGAATCTGCCATCAAAGAAGCAGATATTTTGATACTTTCCGTTTGGTTCAATGTTGAGCAAGAACTATTGAAAGCCCATGCGGCAGATTTAGCAGGAAAAATAATCATTGACCCTTCCAATCCCATCGTTCCAGACGAAAAAGGCGGTTTCAAAAAAATCATTGGAGAAACAGAAAGTTCTGGTGAAATAATTGCTGCGCTCATTACAAACAATGCAAAATTGGTAAAAGCTTACGGAACTTTAGGGGCTGAAACATTGAGTTCTGCGGCATTTGCCACTCCTGAAAAGAACGTTTTATTCTATGCAACTGATGACGATTCGGTTGATGGCGATATTGAAACTCTTATTGCAGATAGTGGCTTTGATGCCGTAAAAGTGGGCGGAATCAATCAATCTATCCGTTTGGAAGTTTTTGGAGATTTAAATGAATTTGGCGCGTTGGGAAAAGCCGTTACAAAAGCAGAAGCACAAGAAAAATTGTAAGTTGGCATTATTAAAACAGCCGTAAAATTCTATTTTACGGCTGTTTTAATATTTGAACTAGAAATTCTTTAATTTTTGGATAGATAATCGACTGCTTTTGTCACTTCATCCAAAACAGCTTTAGACGAACCTGGATAACCTTCCATTCTGAATTTTACATTGCCATCTTTTCCGATGATTACTTTGTGTGGAATTCCGTCTATTCCATAGGATTTGACGGTTTTATTATCTTCGTCTAACAATACCTGAAAGGTGAATTTTTTATCGCTGATATAGTCAGATATAGATTTAATCCTAGCTTTTCCATTTATATTTTCGTAAGTATCAATAAAAAGAAAAACTACATCTTTATTGTCTTTATATTGATTTATAGCGAGTTGCATTCCTGGAAAAGACTCCTTACACGGAACACACCAAGTAGCCCAAAAATCTAATATGACAATTTTTCCTTTTAATTTACTCAATGTTACAACATTTCCTTGCAAATCTTTTAGTGTAAAATCATGGATAGGATCATTTTTCACGGAGGCTAAAAACTTATTTTCAGCATTCGTATTCTGCAATCCTTTTAGCTCTTGTAAATAAGTGTCAAATGATTTGTTTGGATATACATTACTGTACGCAATTTGTAATTGCTTGGTCAAGCCAGTCTGGGTTTTGGTACTTTTCTTATATACTTCACTACCGATTTCCAAAGCGTTTTTATAATCTTTTGTATCGTTTAGAAATGTGATATATGTTTCATTCACGTAACCAATACTTTTCTTTGAACGACTAAATGCATCTTCTATAAACGGTTTAGCAATGCTATATTCGCCTCGCTTTGCTAGAGCATTAGTATAAAGTGCCTCAGAATAAGCGTAATTATTTTGCATAATAGGAGAGATCGAAAATTTTTCCATCCACGTTTTACTAGCTTCCATTCCCACCTTCGCAATCTGTTCAACAGTCCATAGTTTATCAGAAGTTCTTAATAAAGTATCAACCACTTTTAAAGCTGATATAGGATTGTAAATTTTTTTTGCAAGTTCAATTGTCTTCGAAGAATCTTGTCTAATGAATAATGGAAATGCCATTTTCATTAGGCTTTCATAGTAATAGCCTGGCTCTGTAGATTTATCATCCAATTTAATAGTCGGAAACTTACCAGGAAGGCTTTCATATTCAGCTATAGTATATGTTCCGTTTTTAGTTTTCGCAATATCATTTCTGATATATGCCGCTGCAGCAGCTTGACCTTTAGGATAATGCGCCATAATCAAATTGTTCGCTTTTGAATATTCGCTTTTATCTTTAATTCGATCCCTAATTTTAATTAAATTGGATTCTTTGGCATTTGCTTTTATAGAGTCTTCCAATTCTGTATAAATAGCAGATGATTGCCCAAAGGAAATAGAAGCAATCAATATATTGAAAATAAGTAAGAAAAATTTGGTTCTAGTTTTGATCATTATAATTCTTTTATTCGTATGAAGTTACTTAAATATCTAATTATTGTTTAATGCAACCGATTGCTTTAATCCTATTTTACAAATATCGTTCCTAGTTTGAACTCCTGTATTCATTAGGCGTAACACCTGTTTTTTGCTTGAAAAGGCGATTGAAATGTTGTGGATATTTAAAACCTAAATCATAGCCAATTTGCGCTATGGATTTATCAATATCAAATATCTTTTCTTTGGCGACATCAATGATTTTATTTTGAATATATTCTTGTGCGGACTTTCCGGTTTCTTTTTTTATTAAATCACCGAAATAATTGGGCGAAAGATGCAATTCTTCTGCGCAATAAGCCACAGAAGGCAAACCAATTTCATTGGGTTTTTCTGAATCGAAATATGTATTCAAAATGGATTCAAATTTTTCCAAAATGCCTTGATTTGCATTTTCACGTGTGATAAATTGGCGATCATAAAAACGCTCACAATAGTTTAAAAACAGATCAATATTGGCGGCAATTAACTTCTTACTATGTTTGTCTACAGAATGCATTAATTCATTCTTTATTTTTTCAAAAATCTCTAGCACCAATTCTCTTTCTTTTTGTGAAAGATGAAGCGCTTCATTAGTTTTATAACCAAAAAAATTATAGTCAGAAATGGTCTTAGCTAAAGCCGTTCCCTTAATAATATCAGGATGAAAAATTAATGCATAACCTTTTGGTTGGTAATTCGATGTTTCGTACTCCACATCCCAAACTTGCCCTGGCCCAACAAATACCAACGTTCCTTCTTGATAATCATAGTATTCTTTCCCATAGCGAATATCACCACAGACTACATCTTTTAAGAAAATAGCATACACGCCGAAATTCATTTTTACAGTGGTTCCTGCTTCCCATTTGCGCGGTTGTGCATCCGACAAATTTAAAACACTGATCAATGGATGCAATGTTTCTATGCCACAGGACGCATTGTAATCGCTGACAGTATTGAAATAAATAATATCCTTCATAGTTCGAGTTTTTCTATTCGAAATTAACCTTTTCTTATTAGCTAATTATACTATTGAACGATAATCGGTAATAATGGTTATTAATGCAGTAATATGTATAACACTTGCCAGTTTAAAACGTTGGAAATTTGCATTAGAAAATTCAAAAACATATATAAAATGAAAAATGTCATCTTAAATAACGGAGTTGAAATGCCCATATTGGGTTATGGAGTTTATCAAGTTCCAAACTATGAAGAATGTAAAAAAAGCGTGTTAAAAGCATTGGAAATTGGTTATCGTAGTATCGATACGGCACAAGCTTATGGTAATGAAAAAGCAGTTGGCGATGCCATCAAAGAAAGTGGAATTGATCGTGAAAATTTATTTATCACGACTAAATTGTGGATTTCGGACTATGGATATGAAAATGCAAAAACGGCATTTGCACAGTCTTTGGAAAAACTACAATTGGACTATTTGGATTTATATCTTTTGCATCAACCTTTTAATGATGTGTATGGTTCGTGGCGAGCTTTGGAGGAATTAAATAAAGATGGTAAAATAAGAGCGATTGGTGTGAGTAATTTTTACCCAGATCGTTTGGTCGATTTAATTGCTTACAATGAGATTGCGCCTGCTGTCAATCAGATTGAAACGCATCCATTTTTCCAAAGAGATTTCGATAATGAAATTATGAAAAAATACAAGGTGCAACAGGAAAGTTGGGCGCCATTTGCCGAAGGAAAACATAATTTTTTCGAAAATGAAACACTTGCAGCTATTGGGAAAAAATACGGAAAATCTGTTGCTCAAGTGACGCTTCGTTGGATGATACAACGCAATATAGTTGTCATTCCAAAATCTGTAACACCATCCAGAATGCAGCAAAATTTTGATGTTTTCGATTTCGAATTGACGTCTGAAGATATGCAAAAAATACACGAAATCAATTTAAACGAAAGTAGCTTTTTCGATCACAGAGATCCAGAAAGAGTAGAGTGGTTTTCTAATTTAGTAAGATAAAATTTTAAAAAATATCAATATGAAAAAGAGAATATTAGGACAAGGTTTAGAAGTATCCGAAATGGGTTTGGGTTGTATGGGTTTGACATTCGGTTATGGTCCTGCAAAATCTGAAAAAGAAGCCATTGCTTTAATTCAAAAAGCGTATGATTTGGGTATTACATTTTTTGATACTGCAGAAGCTTATAGTCAAGGTTTGAATGAAGAATATTTGGGTAAGGCCGTAAAGTCTTTTCGTGACAATGTAGTTTTGGCTACTAAGTTTGGTTTTTTGGATGGAGACGCTACAAAAGGCGTTGATAGCCGCCCTGAAAGAATTCGTCAAGTCGTAGAGAATTCTTTGAAATATTTGCAAACAGATAGAATTGATTTGTTGTACCAACACAGAGTTGATCCAAAAGTGCCTATTGAAGATGTTGCGGGAACTGTAAAAGATTTGATTGCAGAAGGAAAAGTAAAGCATTTTGGTATGAGTGAAGCGGGTGTTGACAGTATACGAAAAGCGCACGCTGTACAACCTGTAACGGCTTTACAAAGTGAATATTCAATGTTTTGGCGTCAACCTGAAAATGAAATCATTCCAACTTTGGAAGAACTAGGAATTGGATTTGTACCTTTTAGTCCTTTGGGAAAAGGCTTTTTGACCGGCGCAATCAATGCAGATACAAAATTTGCTGAAAATGATTTTAGAAATATAGTTCCTCGTTTTACAGAAGAAAATAGAAAAGCCAATCAAGATTTAGTTGAATTGGTAAAAACTATAGCCGAAGAAAATAATGCAACACCTGCACAAATTGCTTTAGCTTGGTTATTGGCGCAAAAACCATTTATAGCACCTATTCCAGGCACGACTAAGATTTCAAGGTTAGAAGAAAATGCAGGAGCTGTAGATGTACATTTAAACGCGCAAGAATTGAAAAGAATCAAT
>QFOI01000559.1 GCA_003241175.1 Pseudopedobacter saltans | reverse complement strand
ATGTACCTGTTACAAAAAGTCTATTGGCTACAATGTCATCAAATGCATAACTCACAATTGTACCTAGCTCTTCATCTCCTGTCAATCGATACATTTTGACCAATCCAACAATATTTGACAGCATTTCATAAGCCTTAGCGTTTGCTACCTTATCCACTCTTTTTTCTTTAAGCAGCGTCTTCACGATTGCAGGGCCACCTTCGAAATCATATGATTTTATTATATACTTTCCGAATTCAAGATATTTTTTATCTCCAGTCCACATATATAAATCAAGCATCGGATCCAATATCGAAGTTGCAGCCATTCCTACATGAGATCCCGATTTCAATATATTCCTTTGTCCGGAGTTCGTTCCGAAAACAGAAACTATCAAATTTCCAATTTTGACACAAGTATTCAAAGCATCTTGAGATCCTGTAACACGATAATAAGCAAGCAAGCCATACATATCATATTTATGCGACCAAACGTCCCAAGAAGTCCAATAGTTTTCGGGAATATACGTACCTAAATATCCATCTTGCGTTTGAGTGGCCATCAATCGATGAGCCATCCTATCCATTTGCGTTTTAAGAAGTACATCTCTCGTTATTTCCCAAGTATTTGCCGCAGCTTCCAGATATTTTCCTATATGCTCTCCTATCCATCTATGCTTGCCTGGCCTATTGACAAAACCATCCAAAAGACCTTCTTCATCTACTTTCAATAACCTATTTTCTAAATTTACCTTATAACGGTTTCCGATATATCCACCTAACTGATTTACCAATGCAAAAGATATAGGGTAATGTGTTGGCAGCTTATAATCCACCACCATTTTCATATTAGTATGTTGAGAATACCCAGACACTGCCATCAGCAGAATCACCATACTCAACAAAGACGAGTTCCTTATTTTCTTTCTCATTTTAAGCATTTTAATCTATTTATGTTTGATTAATTGAGCCGATATAACTTCCCCACGGTAAGGTATTGATGATTGTGCTCCAATACGAGTTACCGATATTGAAGATGCTAGACACGCAAATTCTACAGCAATTTTTAAGCTCTTCCCTTCGGACAATGCTACCGTCAAAGCTCCATTAAAAACATCTCCTGCAGCAGTTGTATCAATGGCCTTGACTACTTGTCCATTTACCACATGGAAACTATTATTTTCGTAAATCAAAGCTCCTTTACTACTCAGTGTTATAACCACATTCTCACACCCCATTTCCGAAATGCAGATAGCTGCACTCTTAGCATCCTCAATATTCTTTATCTTAATACTGGTCAAAATTTCCGCCTCAGTTTCGTTAGGAGTGATTAAATAAAGACACTTCATCAAACCATCAGGAAGACTCGTCATTGGAGCCGGATTTAAAATCACCTTTATACCTTTTCTAAAAGCATATTCTGCCAGAAAAAAGACAACATCCAAAGGTGTTTCCAACTGCATCAATAAAATCTTCGCACTTTCTAATTCTGACAATAAATCATCCGTTAAGTCTTCTCTATTTAAATAACTATTAGCACCAGAGGCCACCACTATACTATTCTCTCCTTTACTGTCTACGGTAATCAAGGCTACACCTGATGGATGATCATTATCAGACAATACGTATTTAGTTATAATCCCTTCTTCATCGAAAAGAAGTGAAGATTGGTGACCAAATACATCATTTCCAACCTTAGTGACAAAAAGAACAGAACCTCCTAGCCGAGCAACAGCAACGGCTTGATTAGCGCCCTTCCCGCCTGGATTCATAAAAAAATTTTCTGCCAATATGGTTTCTCCTGGCGCGGGAATTCTAGCAGCATTAACCACCATATCCATATTGGTACTTCCAACAACAACTATGTTCGGATGACTCATAAGGCTTTTATTTTGACAACAATCATTTGTTAGTAAAATAAACGAATGTTTGCAAAAAAACATAACCAAAATTCCTTATTTTTAATAACCATTTTATTTAAAAAATGGTATTTCAATTTTGCAACTAATTGTTTTTAAATAGATTAATATGGCAAATAAAATATTAATAGGATT
>QFOI01000060.1 GCA_003241175.1 Pseudopedobacter saltans | reverse complement strand
AATTTTTAATGCACTTGGTAAGTTTTGATATTCTTTATTTAACCTATCGAATAAGGAGATGATATTGTTCATGTTTACGTGAGCTCCGGCCTCGTTAAAATATTTGCTTAAAACGAGTAACGATACAGGTGTTGTCGACGCATTCTTTTCTATGAATGGCTTATATAATCTTTCCCACTCAATTTCAGAAGCCATTTGTGCTCTCCTTTGAGCGGGGTAAGCGGAGTCAGATGGGCCATTTTTCATATACATTTGGAATTGCTTCCATAAAGGATCAATGTTTTCCGCTTCATATTTTGTTAACTCGGTTACAAAATAAGTATATTCCTTTTGATATTTATTTGGCTTGGCTATCTGAGAAGTTTGCAGCGAATCGTTTGCTATGATCAATGTGTTGCCAGGAGTAATGCAAAAAAAGAAAGTATTTTTAGGTAATGCTGGAGTCGTTTTATAGTCGGTATAAGAAGCCGATTTCGGATAGTAACGCAATCCTACAACTAAAGGTTCCTTGATATTTTTCTTAAAGATGAGTTGATTGTTTTTAATGTAAGCACTATCGAATATTTGATTCCCTGACAAAGTAAATATCCCATCTTTCTCTTCTAAATGGCGAACATCAATAGTAACGGTTGCTCGACCCGTAAGGGCGTTTTGGGCATGTATAAAAGTTGAAAGACATGTTACTAACAATATAGAGAACAATTTTTTTTTCATGTAAAAATTAATTTTAGAGTGCCTACAAAATAAAGATTAAATCTAGTTCTAAAATCTTAATAAAAACTAAATCGGTGCAATTTTCATTTTGTCCCTCTGTAAAAGATTTTTACATTCGAATATGATTTTGGAAAATATTGATGTTGTGGATACGATTTCGGATGAGGATTTCAAACAAAATTATTATCTGAAAAATAAGCCTTTGGTTATCCGAAAATTGGCACATGATTGGCCCGCTTTTACCAAATGGAACTGGGATTACCTCAAAGAAAAAGCTGGACATGAAAAGGTCGGCATATACAACAATATAAAAAGTGACGCATACACACCCATCAACAAAGCGGATGATTATACAACCTTTGGTGAGTATATTGATATGGTGCGAAACGGTCCGGCAGAATGGCGGATTTTTCTTTTCAACGTTTTCAGTAAAGCGCCCGATCTCAAAAAGGATTTTACATGGCCTGATAATCTGATGCATGGATTTGTAAAAGCGATGCCCATGTTGTTCGTGGGAGGAGAGGGGGCGATTACGCATATGCATTTTGATATTGACCTGAGTCATATTTTACATACACAATTCATGGGACGGAAGCGCATATTGCTGTTTCCTCATTCAGAGCAGCATTTATTGTATCGCAAACCATTTGAGGTGTTAAGTATGGTTGATTTTTCTAGATACTACGATGCAGAACATTCTAAAATCGATCTAAAAAAATTTCCTGCACTGGAGCAGGCAAAAGGTTATGATCTGATATTGGAGCATGGTGACACGCTGTTCATGCCTGGCGGTTATTGGCATCATATGGAATATTTGGATAGTGGATTTGCGATGAGCCTGCGCGCGCTCAATACAAGTTTTTCCGGTAAAATGCATGGCGTTTGGAATCTTGTTGGCATGCGAAATATCGATACCTTAATGAAAAAAACTATGCCTGTAAAATGGTATAACTGGAAGCAAAAGAAGATTTTTGAGGAGGCAAGCTCTGCATTGAAAATGGTTTAATCCAACAAGAACCAAAAGATTTGGTGCGGAGAGTTTTACATTTGCAATCTTGTATTTAAATATTTGTATGACCATTTTAGTTTTTTCCCTTATTGTTTTGTTTGGAGCAGTCGCTGCCGGCTTTATAGGTTCACTTACTGGTTTAGGTGGTGGTGCGGTGATTATCCCACTACTGACAGTCTTATTGGGGGTGGATATTCATTATGCAATCGGGACCGCATTAGTATCTGTGATCGCCACTTCTTCTGGATCGGCTGCTGCGTACGTCAAAGAGGGGATTAGTAATATAAGATTGGGTATGTTCTTGGAGATTGCCACCACAGTGGGCGCTGTTTTGGGCACTGTCGTAGCGGCTTTTGTTCCGACCAACGTGGTAGCGGTTGTTTTTGGGTTGGTACTTATTTTCAATGGTGTCAATTCTTTTTTGAAAAAAGAAGTCAATAGCAATATTGAATCCAGTAGGTTGGCAATTTGGCTGAAGCTTCCGGGGACATATCCGACTTCCAATGGTATTACCAAATATGGGATCGTTAATGTCGTTGGCGGATTTGTCATGATGGTTGTAGCAGGAGTTCTGTCTGGATTGTTAGGGATTGGTTCGGGTGCATTTAAAGTGATCGCCATGGATAATATTATGAAAGTTCCATTCAAAGTGTCGACCACCACTAGCAATTTTATGATGGGTGTAACAGCTACTGCTAGTGCCGTAGTTTACCTGCAAAGGGGCTATATTGAACCAGGTTTATGTATGCCGGTTGTTATTGGCGTATTGCTGGGAGCTATGCTTGGTGCCAAGATCTTGGTGAAGTCAAACGTGAAAAACCTTCGCGTTTTTTTCGCCATTGTCATTATGCTACTAGCGCTTAACATGATTTATAAAGGATTGTATCATTAATAAGTAATTATGGCTTTTTTCTCTAAAATAAAAGATACAGATATAGAATTGGCAATTAGTAAAGTGTTGCGCTATGGAGTGTATCTTGCTTTGCTGTTTGCTATTATTGGAGGTGTTGTTTATCTCTATCGTCATGGAAATGAGGCAGTTGGCAATCAATATGCCCATTATATTGAAAAAGATGATGCTTTTTTTGATTACGTTCATAAAATGTTTGTTGGCATTTTTAATGGAAAAGGACGAGATGTCATTACTTTAGGCATAATTGTTTTGCTTGCTACGCCAACAGTTCGTATCTTGTTTTCCTTATTCGGTTATGCGTTGGAAAAGGACAAAATGTATATGGTCATCACGCTAATCGTGCTTGCTATTATTTCGGTGAGTGTAATGGGCGGTTTGGGTTAGATGGGTTTAAAAAACGATTGTTAAAAAAATAATAACTTTTTAGACAAATTTTCCTTTTTAAAATGTGTTTTTAGTCTCAATGACTGTATCTTTGCGCCAAATTTTGAAAAATTATGGTATCTAAAAGCTTGAAATCGTTACTGATATTAGCTTTGACGATTTTTATGGCATGTGTTTCTTTTTCTGTGAATGCCCAAGAAAAAGAGCAAACAAAGGAAGAAGAGTCTTACGATGCTGGTAAATCTATTATCGGTCACGTTCTTGATGCACATAAATTCCATATTTTCAGTTTTGGACAAAAAAACTTTGGTTTGCCTTTGCCTATCATTCTGTATTCCAAAGAAGATGGGTTGAATATTTTTTCTGCCTCGCACTTGGAGGAAGCTACTGAAAAGGGGACTTCTTATAAAGGTTTCAAATTTTCGGATGAAGAAGGTAGTGCTATAGTAGGCGCTAAGGTTGACGGTACCAAAGATTCAAGTGTAGTGGTTTATTCCTCTCTATTATCTTTAAAAGAAAAACCTCCTGTAGGTGGCAAGAAGGTATATGATTTCTCAGTAACCAAAGGTGCTGCACAATTGATATTTGCTGCGGTTCTATTGATTATACTAATGCTCTACGTGGCTAGCGTGTATAAAAAACGTGGTTCTAAAGTTGCTCCTTCAGGATTCCAAAATGCAATAGAGCCAGTGATTACTTTTGTAAGGGACGATGTTGCAAAACCTTATTTGGGACATAATTACGAAAGATACATGCCTTTCTTATTGACTGTATTTTTCTTTATTTTAATCAATAACTTATTGGGATTGATACCTGGATCGGCTAATGTGTCTGGTAATATTGCCTTTACATTTGTATTGGCTTTGCTTGCATTTATTGTTATCCTTTTTAGCACAACAGGTAAGTTTTGGGGACATTTATTTTGGTTTCCGGGTGTTCCAGTCCTAGTTAAGTTTATCATGATTCCAGTAGAATTACTTGGATTAATTATTCGTCCTGCGGCTTTAATGATTCGTCTTTTTGCCAATATGACTGCTGGTCACATTGTGATTTTGAGTTTCATTTCTTTAATTTTCATTTTTGGACATATGAGTCCTGTTGCAGGCTATGGGTTCTCTCCTGTATCTATTGCGTTTGTAATTTTTATGGATTTTGTGGAGTTGCTTGTGGCTTTTATTCAGGCATTTATCTTTACGAATTTGACTGCGGTATTCATTAGTCAGTCGATTATTGAAGATGACCACCATTAATAAGTGAATTCTTAATTTTTTTTATATTTTAAAATCAACAATTGGTATGTTAAACACATTGTTACAAGCAGTTAGCTCAGCTCCTATCGGAGGTGCTATTGGTGCAGGTATCGCTGCAATTGGTGCAGGTATTGGTATTGGTATGATCGGTAAAAGTGCTTGCGAAAGCATCGCTCGTCAACCAGAAGCAGCTAGCGACATTAGAGGTAGCATGATTTTGACTGCAGCCTTCATCGAGGGTGTTTGTCTTTTCGCTGTTATCGCAGGTTTATTGGCTGTATTGAAATAATCAATCGCCACAATTTTGAGTTATTGCATCCAACGCACAGGGCCGAGGATGCAGTAATTTTAAAAAAGTCAGTAATTATCGTTTTTATTATAACAACGACATTCTCATAATATGGAATTATTAAATCCTGGATTAGGTATTGTTATCTACTCATTTATTGCGTTCGTTATCGTTCTTATTATTTTGAGGAAGGCAGCTTGGAAACCTATTCTGAAGACTTTAAAAGAACGTGAAACTGGTATAGCAGATGCACTTGCTGCAGCTGAAAAGGCAAAATCAGAGTTGGCTTCTTTGCAATCAGAAAATGAAGTTTTGTTAGCAAAAGCAATAGATGAAAGAGCTAACATGTTAAAAGAGTCCAAAGAGGCTGCTGACAAAATAATTGCGGATGCTAAGGAGGAAGGTGTCAAAGTGAAAAACCAATTGGTTAGTGAAGCGCAAACTGCCATTACTGCTCAGAAAAATGCAGCATTGGCTGAAGTGAAAAACCAAGTAGGTGCCATTGCTTTGGAGATAGCAGAGAAGGTTTTGAGGCATGAATTGTCTGACAAAGTCCAGCAAGAAAAATTTGTTACGGACCTCACTTCTGATATCAAATTGAACTAATTTCTTCTAGAACAAACTTAAATAGTTTTATCATAATGCGCAATCCTCGTTTAGCTGGAGTTTATGCCAAAAGTTTGTTGGATTTTGCTCAAAATACCAACCAAGTTGTAAACGTATTTCAGGATATGCAATACGTGAAGGCTGTTATAAATGCCAGTCCAGAATTCACTAGGTTATTGTCTAGTCCAATCATTAAAGATGAAAAGAAATCATCCGTTGTTGGCGCCATTTTGAAAGACAATATATCTGCTGCGTCTTGGGCATTCATTACTTTAGTTATCCAAAAAAACAGAGCGCGGTATTTGGATCAGATTGCTCAATCATTTATAGAACAATATGAAGCCGCAAACGGTATCCATGAAGTACTATTGACAACCGCTATTGCAGTGGATAATACCACCAAAGATCTTATTGTCAATAAGTTGAAAGGGGTAACGCAATTTGAAAAAGTTCGTTTGAATAGTAAGGTTAATCCAGACATCATCGGTGGCTTTATTTTGGAATTCGATAACAAATTGATTGATGCTAGCGTATCCCGAAAACTGAATGACCTGAAACTTCGATTTACTGGCAGTTCTTATGTAGCTGCTGTTTAATTGAATTTTCAATTATAAAATAAATACAAAACCATAAATTCTCTTAGAGAATTCAAAATCTATAAAGTATGGCAGAGATTAAGCCTGATGAAATTTCCGCAATATTGAGGCAGCAGTTAAGCGGTTTCGACACGGTTGCTGAATTAGAAGAAGTCGGAACAGTCCTACAGATTGGCGATGGTATCGCTCGTGTATATGGATTGAACAGTGTATCTTCTGGGGAATTAGTTGAATTTGAAAATGGTGTAAAAGCTATCGCCCTTAACCTTGAAGCAGAAAATGTCGGTGTGGTATTGATGGGTGAAGGTAAAGATATCAAAGAAGGAGACAAGGTACGTCGTACAGGATTGATAGCTTCTTTGAAAGTCGGTGAAGGTATGCTAGGTCGTGTTGTCAACACACTTGGTGAGCCTATTGATGGTAAAGGTCCTATCAAAGGAGAAACTTACGAAATGCCAATCGAAAGAAAGGCTCCAGGTGTTATCTTCCGTGAACCTGTAAAAGAACCATTACAAACGGGTATTAAAGCGATCGATGCGATGATTCCTATTGGTCGTGGACAACGTGAGTTGATTATTGGTGACCGTCAGGTAGGTAAAACTGCTATCTGTATTGATACTATCATCAACCAAAAAGAATTCTACGATGCAGGAAAACCTGTATATTGTATATATGTTGCTATAGGTCAGAAGGCATCCACTGTTGCAAGTGTGATGAAAACATTTGAAGATAATGGCGCATTGCCTTACACTGTAATTGTTTCTGCCTCTGCATCAGATCCAGCTCCATTACAGTTCTATGCACCATTTGCAGGAGCGGCTATCGGAGAGTTTTTCCGTGACCGTGGTTTGCCAGCTTTGATTGTTTATGATGATTTATCTAAACAAGCAGTTGCTTACCGTGAGGTTTCCTTGTTATTGCGTCGTCCTCCTGGACGTGAAGCATATCCTGGTGACGTTTTCTATTTGCATAGCCGTTTACTTGAACGTGCAGCTAAAGTCATCAACAATGATGAATTGGCTAAAACAATGAACGATTTACCTGAATCTATTAAACCATTGGTTAAAGGTGGTGGTAGTTTGACGGCGTTGCCTATTGTTGAAACGCAAGCTGGTGACGTATCTGCCTATATCCCGACCAATGTTATTTCTATCACGGATGGACAGGTATTCTTGGAATCTACTTTGTTCAACTCTGGTATACGTCCAGCGATCAATGTGGGTATTTCGGTGAGTCGTGTCGGTGGTAGTGCACAGATCAAATCGATGAAGAAAGTATCTGGTACGTTGAAATTGGATCAGGCGATGTTCCGTGAGTTGGAAGCATTTTCTAAATTTGGTGGAGACCTTGACCCTGCAACTAAATTGGTTTTGGATAAAGGTAGTCGTAATGTGGAAATTTTGAAACAACCTCAGTTCTCTCCATATAGCGTTGAAAAACAAATCGCCATCATTTACCTAGGTACAAAAGGTCTTTTAAGAGACATTCCTGTAAACAAGGTCAAAGATTTCGAGAAACAATTCTTGTTAGAAATGGACAGCAAATTACCCGAAGTATTAGCTGAGTTCAAGAAAGGTAATCTTTCTGATGACGGGGTTAAGAAAATGGTTGCTCTTGCAAAAGGATTATATCCATTATTTAAGAAATAATTCGAGAAAACTCAATAATAAATAAGCCTCGCAGATTTTTGCGAGGCTTATTTTATTTAACTGCTAATTCAGATTGAACTATAACTCATAACCTTCAATCTCTGAAATAACAAAAAAGCTACCACATACCAATATCAAATCGTCTTTAGATGCTTTTATTTTGGCAAAGGCTATGGCTTCGTTAACATCCTCGCATAGATGACCTTTTCGGTTGCATTGTTCTCCAATTGTTGCTAATTCTTCTACCGGCATCGCGCGAGGTATATGTGCCTGAGTGTAGATGTATTTTGCTGCATTGGGCAATATAGATAAAGCGGTAGAGACATCTTTGTCTTTAACAAAACCGCAAATGATGTAAAGATTATTGTAAGAAATGTTATGAAGACTTCTGACGATTTCGACCATGCCGTCTTTGTTATGTCCAACGTCAGCAATCAAATAAGGATTACGATCCAATACATCCCAACGGCCATGCAGATGAGTGAGTCTTTTAACATTAGAAGCAGCTTTTTGGATTGTTTCTATGTTGATTTTCCAACCTAATTGGACTAAATGTTGACAGCTTTCTAAAACAGTAATCAGATTTTCTTGTTGATAGATTCCAGTCAAATCAAGTTTGAATGTGTATTTAGTTTTTCTGTCTAAACGCTCTACTTCTAATTCCAATAGTTCTGGTGTGGCCTTGGTGGAAATGATTTTCCAATGATCCTGTGCCAGAAAAATAGGAGAATGCTCGTCTTCTGCTTTTTGCATAAAAATGGGTAATGTTTCCGGCAGATATTCACCAATGACAACAGGTGTATTTTCTTTGATAATTCCCGCTTTTTCTCCAGCAATCAATTCAAGACTGTTACCTAAAAGATCCATGTGATCCCAACCAATATTGGTAATGATGCTCAAGTCTGGATTAACGATGTTGGTGCTGTCAAGTCTACCGCCAAGTCCAGTCTCGATTATTGCGATGTCGACTTGCTCTTGCGCAAAATATTCAAAAGCCATTGCTACTGTGATCTCAAAAAAGGAAGGTTGGATATCTGCAATACAAGGTTTGATTTTTTCTACAAAATCAACCACAAAATCTTGTGAACACATTTCTCCATCTATCTTGATGCGCTCCCTAAAATCCTTGATATGAGGTGAAGTGTAAAGTCCGGTTTTGTAACCAGCCGTTTGAAAAATGGCGGAAAGAAAATGGCTGGTCGAGCCTTTACCATTCGTACCGGCAATATGTATTGTTCGGATTTTCTCTTGAGGATTACCGAGGAATGAGCACAGCTTGATTGTATTGGTAAGGTCTTTTTTGATCGCAGAAGCCCCAATACGGCTAAACATGGGTAACTGTTCATAAAGATATGTCAGCGTTTCTTGATAGTTCATGGCTTGAAAAAATATACGGCAAGGTAATGCAGTATTACAAATTGAACAATAAGAAAAACAAAAGCCCCTGATCAACTCAGAGGCTTTTACGATTTTTTTGAGAAGTTATTTTATCCTTTTAATCGGAAATTGAATGATACCGTTCCTGTTTGGCTGTCTGCACTTCCGGCATTGAATTTTAATTGACGCGCTCTACGTAGCGCAATGCTTCTGATATTGCTATTCGTCGTTGTAGTTCCTCTTGGGTTGATGCTGGCACTTGTAACATGCCCCGAAGCATCAACTGAAATGTCTACCGATACACGTGCATTTTCATTGAAACTATCTTCAAATGAAGGAAAACCTGCAAAACGTCTACCACTCAAACCACTAATCACTTGTACACCACTGCTACCTTTACCAGAACCAGAACCTCCTGTGCCTTGTCCAGAGCCATTGTAGCTGTCCGAGTTGGGGTTGCCGCCCATCTTGCCTTGGTCGCCACGACCTCCCGCGACACCTTGGCTACTTACGCCATTATAGCTGTCAGCTCCATTACCACCTTTGCCATTTCCTCCTTTATAGACCGCTTTTGGCGCTTCAGGTTTTGGTGTTTTGGCAATTGATGTATTTTGAGCTGTTGTATTATGTTTAGGGGTTGTTACGGGCGGTGTGGTGGTTGTTTTCACAACTTTCTTTTTCTCCACAGGCTTTTCTGTTGGACGTTCCGCCTTTTTAGGTTTGGGTGACGTCTTTATGGCAGTTGCGTCCGCATCATTGTTTGCTGCGACCTCTTTGTGTGTATCTTCCTCTTCTGCATGTGTAGGCGTCGCAGCTTCGGGAGTGGGAGTGGACTCTTGTGCTTCAGGTGCTGGATCTCCTTGTACCATCGGCGGAATATCTCCCATACCTTGGTCACTATTTCCAAAATTGACTTCCACGCCACCATCGTCAATAGTTGCCGGGTTAGGTGCAATGGAATTTTGCCATCTAATGAAAATGAACAATAAAACCAATAACAAACATGTCAATGCTGTCAGTCCTAACGCTTTGGCATTCGTATTGTTATTAATATGAGTATTGGATATAGAATTTATCAAGACGTATGTTTTGAGGTTTTTGTACAAAAATCAGGCAAAAAACAAAGGAAACTAATCTTCTCCTTGTTTTTTTTAAGTAAAAATATTGATTAAGAGCGAAAATCGAACATAGATTTGAAAGAAATTTTGATTCTATCCAACAAATTTTGTTAAATTCACAATATTATAAGCACCTGATTTACTTGACATTTCTATCAAAAGTGGCCGATGTAAAGGATTAGGAATAGTAAAAGATTTGTTGAGTAATTTTATTGGAGAGATCAATTTATGAATGAAGAAGAAAATATGATAGTTGAGGTCGAAAGACCTGTCCCTCAATATACTTTGAACGAAGACGAAGAACGAAAAGAGATTGTACGACGCTACAGGGCGCTGTTACGAGCTCTTCGTCCCAGACTTAAAAAAGGTGATAAAGAATCTTTGCGTCGTGCTTTTGAAATTGCTGCGGAGGCGCATAAGTCCATGCGCAGAAAGAGTGGCGAACCCTATATTTTCCATCCTATTGCTGTAGCGATGATCTGTGTGGAAGAAATTGGATTGGGAGTACGCAGTACCATTTGTGCACTTTTGCATGATACGGTGGAAGACACAGATATTACTTTGGAGGATATTGAACGTGAATTTGGACATGAAATTGCTCGAATTGTCGATGGACTCACCAAGATATCAACTGTGGTTGACAACGCCTCATCAACTCCACAAGCTGAAAATTTCAAGAAAATATTGTTGACCTTAACAGACGACCCTCGTGTGATATTGATAAAGCTTGCTGATCGCTTGCACAATATGCGTACGCTGGATTCCATGAAAAGGGAAAAGCAACTCAAAATAGCCAGTGAAACGGTTTGGGTATATGCTCCTTTAGCGCATAGAATGGGTTTGTATGCGATTAAGACTGAAATGGAAGACCTTTCCATGAAGTATCTGGAGCCTGTCGAATATAAGCTGATTGCCAAAAAGCTTTCTGAAACAAAAAGAGAGCGTAATCGCTACATCAACGAGTTTATCAAGCCAATCAAGACGAAGTTGGCTGAATCTGGTTTTAATTTTGAGATTTATGGTCGCCCCAAAAGCATCCATTCTATTTGGCATAAGATAAAAACCAAAGGTGTTCCTTTTGAAGAAGTGTATGACCTTTTTGCTATCAGGATTATATTGGACAGCCCACCCACGAAGGAAAAAGAAGAATGTTGGAAAGTATATTCCCTAATTACGGACGAATATACACCCTCACCGGAAAGACTTAGAGATTGGTTGAGTAATCCCAAAAGCAATGGATATGAAGCGCTGCATACCACTGTGATGGGACCGCAGGGTAAATGGGTAGAAGTTCAAATCCGCACCAAACGAATGAACGAAATCGCAGAAAAGGGCTTAGCTGCGCATTATAAATACAAAGAAGGCACAACGAATGCCGATCCATTTGACAAATGGTTTGAACAGATCCGTGAAGTGATCGGCAATCCTGATGCGGACAGCATGGAATTTTTGCAAGATTTCAAAACGAGTTTTCTTGCTGAGGAAATTTATGTGTATACTCCAAAAGGAGATGTAAAAATGATGCCGGTAGGTTCTACCGCCTTGGATTTTGCCTTTAGTATACACTCTGCTATTGGTAGCAAATGTATTGGCGCGAAAGTCAATCATAAACTTGTTCCCATTAGCCATAAGCTACGTAGTGGAGATCAGGTTGAAATCATTACCAGCAATAAGCAAAAACCAAATGAGGATTGGTTGGGTTATGTAGTTACGGCAAAAGCAAAGAGTAAAATCAAAGATGCTCTCAAAGAAGAAAAAAGAGCTATTGCGGAAGATGGTAAGTACATATTGCAAAGACGGTTAGACAGTATTGGTGCTGACATGAGTACCGCTAACATTGACGAGTTGGTTGCGTTTTACAAAACAAGCTCTCAGCTGGATCTACTTTACAATATTGCGAAGAAAGTCATAGACCTAAAAGAACTCAAAACATTCAAGGTCGTTGGCTATAAAATCGAAATACCCAAACCTGAAAAGCCCGCTGTTGTTGAGGTTCCAGTTACAGAAAAAGCCGCAACACCAATACCAAAGAAAGATTCCGAATTGATCATTTTTGGGGAGAGCAGTGACAAGATCATGTACACACTCGCCAAATGTTGCAATCCGATTCCGGGAGACGATGTATTTGGATTTGTCAGTACAGGAAAGGGTTTGATTATACATCGAACCAATTGCCCCAATGCGGCGCAGATGATGGCTAATTACGGCCATCGTATCGTCAAAACAAAATGGGCTAAAAACAAAAAAATATCTTTCCTCACTGGTTTGGAATTGATA
>QFOI01000558.1 GCA_003241175.1 Pseudopedobacter saltans | reverse complement strand
AGATCGAATAAAATCTTCTGTTATCATATAATTAAAATTTTTATACAATACTCTGTGATCAATTTCTCCCCAAAATATATTTACCAAAGACTTTATTTGCAATTCAAAATTTACATCATTCAAAATCTCCCTACTATTTTGTAGTATGCGAAGATTTTGTACTTGTATGACAGGAGTGTGAGACATTCTTATGCAGATTAAATTCTTGTTTTTTTGTAAGTTTCTATTTCATCCTTGATATTGAGTAAATAATCAATATCATCAAATCCATTTAACAAACAAGTTTTCTTATAGTTGTTGATATCAAAGTGAGCTGTTCCATCTTCGTTGTCTGCATATTTCGCATCCAAAATCTTAATCGTTTGCTCTTCAAGATTAACTTCTATATCCACTTTAGGATTAGCTTCTACAGCAGAAAATATTTTATGCAAAAACTGTTCGGACACCTGCACGGGCAACAAGAAGTTGTTCAATGCATTGTTCTTGAAAATATCTGCGAAAAAACTACTAACCACAACGTCAAAACCATAATCTTTGATCGCCCAAGCTGCGTGCTCACGAGAAGACCCACAACCAAAGTTTTTACCTGCAACTAGAATTTTTCCTGAATACGTTTTATTGTTTAAAGGAAAAGATTCTATTGGCTGGGATTCATCGTCATTTTTGTAACGCCAATCGCGGAAAAGATTTTTACCAAAACCATCTCTGTTAGTCGCCTTTAAGAAGCGGGCTGGGATAATCTGATCCGTATCAATATTTTCTAGTGTAATCGGAACAATACTTGTCGAAATAATCTTTCGGTCGGATTCATATTTTGCCGTATTGATATCCGCCTTTTGATTGGCTTCTACTTTCTGTTCATGTATTATATCGCTCATGTTGAATTATGATTTTTGAATTAAGAATGATGAATTATTTGAAACTAATTCAAAAGTTCTCTTACATCTGACACCACTCCAGTAACTGCTGCAGCTGCCGCCGTTAACGGGCTTGCCAACATGGTACGTGCATTTGGTCCTTGTCTACCTTCAAAGTTTCTGTTACTAGTACTTACACAATATTTCCCAGCAGGAATTTTATCTTCATTCATACCCAAACATGCGCTGCAGCCTGGTTGACGCAACATAAATCCAGCTTCTTCAAATATTTTGTCGATACCTTCTTTTTTAGCTTGTGCTTCTACTTGTTTAGAGCCAGGAACGATCCATACAGTAACATCGTCCGCTTTTTTCTTTCCTTTGACAAAATCCGCTACCATACGCAAATCCTCAATACGACTATTGGTACAACTTCCGATAAAAACATAGTCCACTTTGTGTCCTTTGATATTTTCACCAGGTTGCAAGCCCATATAATTCAATGCTTTTTCATAGTTGACATGATCGTCAGAGGGTATTTCATTCAAACTAGGAACATGTCCACTCACACCAATTCCCATTCCAGGATTAGTTCCATAAGTAATCCAAGGCTCTATGTCTTCCGCTTTGAAATGATATTCAATATCAAATTGTGCGCCTTCATCGGTGAATAAAGTTTTCCAATAAGCCAATTTTCTATCCCATTCAGCACCTTTGGGAGCAAATTCGCGTCCTTTGATGTATTCAAAAGTTGTTTCGTCAGGCGCGATCATGCCACCACGAGCACCCATTTCAATACTCATGTTGCAAATAGTCATGCGTGCTTCCATACTCAAACTACGAATCGTAGAACCTGCGAATTCTATAAAATAGCCAGTCGCTCCACTCGCTGAAATTTGGGAAAGAATGTATAGTACGATGTCTTTTGACACAATACCTTTTTTCAGGTCACCATCTACATTGATACGCATCAATTTGGGTCTACTTTGCATCAAGCATTGAGTCGCCATTACCATTTCCACTTCGCTTGTTCCAATACCAAAAGCAATAGAACCGAACGCTCCATGTGTGCTCGTATGACTATCTCCACATACATAAGTACATCCTGGTTGCGTAACACCCAATTCCGGTCCGATCACGTGAACAATACCTTGAAATGGATTACCCAAACCATATAGTTCA
>QFOI01000557.1 GCA_003241175.1 Pseudopedobacter saltans | reverse complement strand
CAACTGCTAGACATTCGTCCGTTGCGATGAATCTTGTTCCCATATAGGCAAAATCGGCACCGATGGTTTGTGCGGCCAATACATCGCTTCCCGTATCGATACTTCCTGCCAGCAAAACTGTTCCCTTGAAAAACTGTTTTATTTCGGAAACGAGTGCAAAAGGATTAGCTGTTCCTGCATGTCCTCCCGCTCCTGCTGCAACGCAGATAAGTGCATCGACACCAGCCTCTGCTGCTTTTTCTGCATGTCTTTTTTTGACAATATCATGAAAGACCAAACCTCCATAGCCATGAACTGCATCAACAAGCTCTTTTACTGCGCCCAATGATGTGATTACTATGGGAACTTTATACTTTATGCAAAGTTGTAAATCCGGCATGACGCGCGGATTGGTTTTGTTGACAATCAAGTTTACACCAAAGGGCGCAGGTTTGATCCCTGTGCTTTCTTCAATTTTCTTGAGTTCGGTAGTGACTTCGATCAACATTTGTTCAAATGCTTCGCTTGACCTCCCATTTAACGCAGGGAAAGTGCCCACGATACCATTTTTGCAACATTCAATTACAAGCTTTGTTCCTGATACTATGAACATGGGAGAAACGACAATCGGTAAAACCAATTTCGATTTCAATTCTTGTATAGTCATTTTGTAGATTTAGCTTTTGGCAATAAATTTTGAAATACGCAATCCTTCTTACCAAAGATAATCTTATACCTTAATTAATACCTGTCATGATGGAGAATCTTCCTTTTTTTTGACTCATGTTAGAAATTGGGAAGAAAAAAAGAATTTAACATCCTTTTCATTCAAAATAATGTAATGGATAAAAGTTACAAAACGAGCAAACTGCAACCGCGCAAATCACTGTTGTCCAAACGGCCCTGTATCTCAAAACTATTGTCTTGATGCATAACGCCAACATCGTCCGTAGCTATAAATGAAACGGAATATATATTGGCAAGATCGATTACATTGACAAGGCCTTGACCTATTTTTTTGATAGTTAATGGATCGTTTTCGTCGCGTAGATAGACGCGCATCCAAGGCGGACAATGGTATCTCCCCTCTCCTTTCGAATAAGCTTGACTTAAGAGTTCGGTCATTCCATATTCAGAATGTACATGTGAGATTCCTAATTGTTTATGCAAATAATCGTGGACTTCCTGACGTGTCATTTCTTTTTTGCGGCCTTTCATGCCGCCCGTTTCCATGACAATAGTCTGTTTTAAGTCTATTGGAAATGCTTCTGCAAAATCCAATAAAGCAAAAGTAACACCTAGCAATAACGTCTTTTGGCCGACAGCTTCTAGTTCTTGTAAGGTTTGGTGTAGTTTTTCAAAATCGTATAAATAAAAACCGCTTTTGGGATGATGCGAAAGTTCGATTAAGTCATTGGCCATTTTGACTAGTGAGCTGTTTTTTCTTTCCAGATAGGCTGGAAGAAGTCCCAATATGCACCAGTCTTTGGGATCACCATAGAACAACTCAAATCCTTTTTGAAAACTTTCTTCATAGATAGAAGCGTATTTGATCAAATGCTGACTATTGATAGTTTGAGTCGTTCCGCTACTTTCGAAAATCAATTCCGGTTCAAATTCACCACAAACAACACGATGTGTTTTGAAAAAGGAAATAGGCAAAAAAGGGATTTCTTCGACGTTTTTGACGGTTTCGACAGGACGATTTAGCGCATTGCACCATGCGTGGTAGACCTGATTATTTTTGTATTGGAATCTGAAAAGTTCCAATATCACTTCATCCGAAACTATTTTGCCTGAAAAAATCTGTTCAAAATATCGATTGTCCACTTCCTGCATTCCTTTCGGCAAAAGTATTGAATCTTCATGGATTAAACTTTTTTGATATAAACTGCCGAATACACAAAATCATGTAAACTGTATTGCGACCATTCCTGATGATATTTTTTATCCAATATCGAAGCCATATCCACCAATGAGTTTGTCTCAATATGCGTAATCAAACCGAAAAAAGTGTACATGGTTTTCAATAGCCATTTTTTCCAGACCTTGTTATTTTCA
>QFOI01000556.1 GCA_003241175.1 Pseudopedobacter saltans | reverse complement strand
AATATTAGCGATTTTTTTGATGGCTCTTTTCTTTCAGAGAGTAGGACCTGTATGTTATTTGAAAACATATATTTCTGTACACATCTACAAGGAACAGCCAGAGTTGTCTGTCAACACTTCTAAAGGAAAATTGGTTGCTCACAATTTGTTCTGCACTAACAACCGTATTTATGAAGAGTGTGGCAATATCACGTTGCAAACTCCGGTTATGTTTCCAGAAAAAGACATCAGATATTTTGAAACCCCTGAACCCCATAGTAAAGATTTTGTGTGTATTGCTGTCGTTCTGAAGCGTACATCACTTCGGGGTCCTCCTTCTACATGTTGATTTTTTAAGATTTAGAATTTAAAATTATTTTGACAAAACAATGTTTTCTCATAGAGGATCTATGTTTTGATGAGTACAGGTATATCCAATTCACAATGGTTGATACTTGTTAAACAATACATGTATGTTTAGGAGTAGATATTTAATATTATACGCTTTTCTATGCACTTTATTTTTACACGAAACAGTTAAGGCACAAGAAGGCCCTCAGACACTAACTATCAAAGATGCTTTGGATTCAGTTGTGCAGAATTATGGGACAATTAGGGCTAAGAGAAATGTAGTCAAACAAGCCCAATCCAACATTGACTACAGCAAATTACAAGCTATCCCAGACCTGAATCTGTCCGCCTCCAATTTTTACGGTACAGCTAATGGTATCAATGGACCATCTTATAATGTTGGTGCTGGAGGAATCGCTTCCTCTGGTCCAGTAATGCCTAGCCAAAACTGGAATGCTGCATTTGGAGGATTGTATTTGGCAAATGTCAACTGGAATTTTTTCTCCTTTGGAAAAATAAGGGAAGGCGTAAAAGTTTCGCAGGCCAATCTCACCACCAACCAAAAAGATTTGGATCAAGAGATATTTCAAGACCAAGTGAAAGTATGTGCTGCGTATCTTAACCTAATGGGGGCTCAGCAATTAACGAAAGTGGCACAAGACAATTATAATAGAGCTGTAATAGTTAGAAATGCAGTTGTGCCAAGAGTATTGAGTGGATTGAATGCTGGTGTGGATTCCTCCATAGCTGTAGCTCAAGTTTCTAGTGCAATGATGGCTTGGACAAGATCCAAAGACCGTGAACAGGAATTGGCCAACGAGCTGATAAGGTTATTGGGAACACGCAATACGGAAGAACCTGTATTGGATACGTTGTTTATCACTAGGATCCCAGATAATTTTTTGGATACCTTGAACTCCTATTCTGCACAACATCCAGTTTTGCAATATTATAATAGCCAGATTCTGGCAAGCAGAGAACAGGAAAAATATATCCACACACAGTTCTTTCCCACATTCAACTTGTTTTCGGCTTATCAATACAGAGCCTCAGGTTTCAAAAGTGATTATAGTACAAGCGCCATGGATGCTTATTCCAGCAACTATCTCACTGGAGTAGGGACTGGTCGTCAAAACTATCTTGTTGGGGTTGGTGTTACCTGGAACTTAAGCAACCCAATTCGCTTAAGAAAGTTAGAGCAGGCTCAGCGTAATCAGACCTATGCACTGCAAGATGCGTATGCCATGAATGACCAACAGTTGAATGCACAGATAACATTGGCCAACAACAAAGTAAAAAATGCGCTTTCCAACTATTATCAGATTCCAACTCAGTTAAAGGCAGCAAGTGACGCCTTTCTTCAAAAAACAGTCCAATACAAAAACGGACTTAATACAATCATTGACGTACAGCAGGCATTGTACCTACTCAATAGTGCAGAGATTGATAAATACATCGCTTATAACAATGTATGGCAGGCTTTGCTGATAAAGGCAGCAGCCATTGGCGATTTAGATGTTTTCCTTAAGAAGTTATAACGCGTTTTTATTCATCAACTAAAAGAATTACAATGGGCTTAATTAGAACAGCACTTCGTAAACCGATAACGATTTTGGTATTGGTGGCTGCACTTATCTTTTTCGGGATAGGTGCGGTGAAGAAAATAAAGATAGATATTTTTCCTAGTATAGACTTACCGGTTATTTACAT
>QFOI01000555.1 GCA_003241175.1 Pseudopedobacter saltans | reverse complement strand
CACTGACAACGATCAAAAGAGAAGTACCACCAAAAAATGTACTGAACGATTGAGTTACACCCAAACGCTGAGCAAAACCTGGTAAAATACCCACCAACGCTAAGAAAACAGCACCTGGGAAAGTAATCCTATCCATGATAGCGCCAATGAAATCCGCTGTTGGTTGACCTGGTTGTATACCTGGAATGAAACCGTTGCTTCTTCTCAAATCCTCACTCATCTGTTTCGGATTGAAAATCAAGGCAGTGTACAAGAATGTGAAACCAATAACCATCACCGAATAGATTACCATGTACCATGGATTACTGTGATCGCTAAATACAGCAATGATTCCAGACTTAGATTCCAAATTAGTGAAGGAAACCAAAGTAGGCAAGAACATGATTGCTTGTGCAAAAATAATCGGCATAACACCTGCACTATTTACTTTCAAAGGTAAAAATTGACGTGCTCCACCTATTTGCTTGTTACCAGTAATTTGTTTTGCGTAGGTTACCGGAACTTTGCGTACGCCTTGTACCAATATGATCAATCCCATAATGATAGCAATCAAAACGCCTATTTCAACCAAGAATATCAATAAACCGCCAGCACCCTTGCCTTGTTTAGCTTGGAATTCCTGAACGATTGATTGTGGAAGCCTAGCCAAGATACCAACCATGATAATTATTGAAGTACCATTACCCAAACCTTTATCCTGGATTTTTTCACCTAACCACATGACAAACAAAGTACCCGCAGTCAATATAATTATAGTTGAAACAAAGAAATAAGGTGAGAATGAAGGAATCAATGCCTCAGCATATCCTGGACTTTTCAAATAGGCGACATATGCTCCCGCTTGAAAAACTGTAACGATAACAGTGAGATAACGAGTCCATTGGTTGATTTTCTTTTGACCACTTGCACCTTCCTTTTGCACTTTTTGCATTTGAGGAACCAGCACGGTCATCAATTGCATAAAGATAGAAGCAGAAATGTAAGGCATCACACCCAAAGCTAAAATAGAAGCCTGAGCGAATGCACCACCTGCAAATGTATCAAACAAACCAAGTAGTCCATTATTTCTGGTATTCGCAGCAGCCGTTTGTATTTTATTTGGATCGATACCAGGTAAAACGATCTGAGTACCAAAACGATACACAAGAACAAATAACAAGGTTACAATAATCTTGTTTCTAAGCTCTTCGATCGCCCAAATATTCTTAATGTTCTGAATAAATTTTTTCACTTACCAATTTTTGAAAGTATAATATCACAATGCTAAAAGGACGCAGGCACTTTTGCGCTTGCGTCCGGCGAATATCGGAAAAAATTATTTAATAATTTCAACAGAACCTCCCGCAGCTTCAATTGCTTGTTTAGCTTTTTCACTAACAGCATTTACTTTGAAAGTAACAGCAGTTGCGATTTCACCATTTCCAAGGATTTTAACCTTGTCTGTACGGCTGATCAATGAATTAGCATACAAGTTTTCCAATGTAAATTCTTTGATTCCGTATTTTTCAACCAATGCTTCTATTTGAGAAAGGTTGAATACGTTGTAGTAAACGTGGTTTGGATTTTTAAATCCGCGTTTTGGCGTACGTCTTTGCAAAGGCATCTGACCACCTTCAAATCCAGCTTTGATTTTCCAGCTAGCATGGCTTTGAGCACCCTTGTTACCTTTTGTAGATGTACCACCTTTACCGGAAGCTTCACCTTTACCTAAACGTTTTTTCTTGTGTGTAGAACCTGCTGCAGGTTTTAATGAATGTAATTTCATTGTTTGATTTTTTACTCAACGGGGTGAATCTCCCCTCGCTATTAATGAATGAATGTTAACCTAAAAAAGCCAATATGTATCTAGGAGTCTAGATACATATTAGCATTTATGCAAAATCTTTATTCAGAGATGGTTTCTACCTTTACCAAGTGGCTAACTGCGTTAACCATACCTAGTATTTGAGGAGTAGCTTCAACCTCTCTAGATGCATTTAATTTTCTTAAACCTAAAGCTTTAAGTGTTCTTTTTTGACGTTCTGGACGATCAATACCACTTTTCACT
>QFOI01000554.1 GCA_003241175.1 Pseudopedobacter saltans | reverse complement strand
CAGTGCCAAATGCTGCCTCTGAACGCCAAACACTGCCACCACTATACAACCGAATGAATTTGATGAGTTCTTTGCCCCTGAATGTTGGCAGGCAGGCAGACAGCCCGTACTTCAGGACGAGCAGACGGCACACATTCATGATTGCAGTTTAGCCTGCCTGCAAGGTTGCAGGAATGCAAGAAAGCAAGAGTGCAGGAATGATGGAAAGCGTGACAGCCTGCTATCAGACAATCACGCCTGCGTGACGGATGGAATGATGGACGGAACGAATGAAAGACCGCAATCCTGTCTGATAAGATGCCTGAAGGAAAGCATTGCTGCCGTATGGCAAGAAAGCAGGCAATCAGTAATGCCCGCAGGCAAGCCTGATAACTATCCTGTAAGGAAGACAGCACGAAATCAGGACTGCACGGCTGAAAGCCTGCAAGACTGAAAACAGGTAGATGTAAACTTTAAATTTTAAAAATATGGACACAAAAAAGAAACCTCTGTTTATCGCCTTTTCTTCTCAAAAAGGCGGTGTTGGCAAAAGCACATTTACCACGCTTGTCGCCAGTACGATGCACTATCGCTTGGGCTACAACGTAGCCGTATTTGATGCGGATTTTCCGCAGCATAGCCTGATGAAAATGAAAACCCGTGATTTGGCAATGGTAATGGAAAACGAGGCGTTGAAAAAACTGGCATATAAGCAATTTACCACCATCAACAAGAAAGCCTATCCCATTACACAGCATAAAGCAGATAGCGTACTGGATGCTGCACACGAATTTGTAACGGCTTCCGCCGTTCCGATCGACGTGGTATTTTTTGACCTGCCCGGAACTGTGAACACGCCCGGCATTCTGAAAGCACTCGCAGGAATGCATCATATTTTTACGCCTATTACCGCAGACCGTGTGGTAATGGAAAGTACCCTCATTTTCACGCAGCTTTTACAGGATGTGATTATGAAAAAAGGTGAAACGTCTATAGAAAGTATTAACCTGTTTTGGAACCAGGTGGATGGCAGGGAAAGCACACCTTTATATGACGTTTACAATCAGCTTATTGAGCAACTGGGATTAAGCCTGATGCAGAGCCAAGTGAAGAACAGTACCCGTTTTCGCAAAGAAAGCGAAGCGGATAGCAAAACGGTTTTCCGTTCCACGGTAATGCCACCCGATGAGCGTTTGATGAAAGCATGCCAGTTAGACCTGTTCATCAACGAGTTTTTAAAAATCATTCAATTATAGCCGTATGGAGAAAGATAATAAAAGAAAAGTCACGCCGGACATCAACGAAGAGTTGATGATGAACCTGATGGTGGACGGCATTAAAAAAGACGGCATACAGCTTCCGCCCGAACCTGTCAAAGAGCAGAAAAAGGAAGCGGCAAAAAACGAGGTAAAACAAGAAGAATTACAACAAAGCAAACCTGTACAAAAGGAACATAACCGCAACAAGAAAAATCTTGACGGCAGCTACGGCGAACATTTTTTGAAAACGCACTCGATGACAAAGCGGGGCGATAAAAGCATTTATATCCGGCAGGAATACCACGAACGCTTATCCCGTATTGTACAGGTCATTGGTAAAGATGAGATACCGCTGTATGCCTACCTTGATAATATACTGGAACATCATTTTGAAATGTTTGAGAAAGCGATTATCGATGATTTCAACGAAAAGTTTAAACCCATTTTTTAAAGCACCTGGTTATGGAAATAATAATTGTGATTTGCCTGCTCATCGTCATTATCCTGCTTTTGCAGGATAAGATTGTCATTAAAAAAAGGTCGGAACAAAAGCCGATGCGAAAAAAAGTTAACCTGAACCTCCCCGATATTATGGGTCAGCCTAAGCCTGTAAGAAGCCTTTCAGTGCCAAACACTGCCAATGAAAGCCAAATAACCGAACCGGAGATAAACCCTGATAATTTAGACATCGAATACGACGAAAACGAAAATGTCAGCATTCAAATTCCGCAGGAAGAACTGGACGAAGTTTTCAGCAATATGCCTGATTTGGAAGAAGAGGAAGAAGAATGGAACAGGTACGGAATATCC
>QFOI01000553.1 GCA_003241175.1 Pseudopedobacter saltans | reverse complement strand
ACCCAACAACCAATACAAGTTGGTATAATGAATTATTGAAAAAAAATGCATTGATACACAGTCATAGTCTAGATGTATCAGGTGGGAGCAATAAAGTAAATTATACAATTGGTCTTAACTATTTATATCAAGATGGAATACTAAAGGCTGAAAATGATTTTCAACGCTATAATATTCGTTTGCAAACGGAAGCTAAACCTTATGATTGGTTAAAAGTAGGATATACTGCGATTATTACGAACTCTACACTTTTCTCTCCCAATACAGGGGCATTTATGAATGCATATTATGCTTCACCATTGTACCCTGTTTATGATCCGTCCAATACATCGGCTTTTCCAAAAGACTATGCCTCTTCAGTTTCGATTGGTTTTAACAATGGTGTATTTAATAATCCGGTTGCGACAGCTGATTATTATTATGATCGTACTAAATCTTTTCAAATATTGCCTACGGTATATGCCGAAGCCAATATATGGGGTAACAAGCTAACGTTTCGCTCACAATGGAGCATGAGATATGCCTCCAATAGTCAAATTAAATACACTCCGGAATACTATGTAGACAACAATCAGAGACAAGCAAAATCCAATCTTTGGTCTGCTCAGAATAGGTACAATGAATACATTGTGGACAATCTTTTAACCTATAAAGATGGTAAAAACGGCCACCATTGGTCTGTCATGCTAGGTCAATCGTCGAGGGAGCAAAGATGGAGACAAACTTGGGTATCTGCAGATAGCGTCCCTAATGTAGAAGAATTTTGGTATGTAAACCAAGGCGTACAAACAGCAACAAACTACGGTGAAGATGGTTATCGTAATGCTGGACTTTCTTACTTCTCAAGAGTGACTTACGATTATAAGAATCGTTATTTACTTACTGCTACTTTTCGTGCGGATGGTAGCTCCAAGTATCAAACAAAATGGGGCTATTTCCCCTCAATTGGTTTGGGATGGGTAATGAGTGATGAGGATTTTATGAAAAATCAGAAACTATTTCAATTTTTAAAACTTCGTGGAAGTTGGGGTAAATTAGGTAACGACGGTATTACACCCAATGCAGGTTATGCAACTGTACAAACAGGAAACAACTATTCTGGTATTTATGGAAGCACTGGTACTACAAATGGTAATTATGTTATTGGGTATTTTGTCAATTCATTCTTCACTCCGATTACTTGGGAAGTTGTTAACGAATGGGATGGAGGATTAGATTTCACTATGATTAATAACAAACTTAAAGGTTCTGTTGACTATTATCATCGCACCACCAACAATGTAGCATTTGCCAAAACGCAAGCCTTTACAAACACTACATTGTATGGCAACTGGGCTTCCGTAGCCAATTCCGGGTGGGAATTTAATCTTAATTGGAATGACAATATTGGTCCTAAATTCTCATACAATATTGGGGCGAATCTTACAACGTTAAAAAATCGTGTTACAGATTTAGGATCATTGTCATACATGATGACTGGTGTGAGTGAATTTCCAACTCGTATTGAAGTAGGACAACCAATCAATTATTTCTTTGGTTATGAAATGACAGGTATTTACCAAAACCAAGCCGAAATTAGTGCCGATCCAACAACAACTGGACAAGGAATCCAACCGGGATATTTTAAATATAAAGATCAAAATGGCGATGGGGTAATTGATGCAAATGACAGGGTTAACTTGGGAAGTTATTTACCTAAATTTACTTATGGGTTAAATATTGGAATGAGTTATTCTGCCTTTGACCTAAGCATTGCACTACAAGGTGTTTCGGGAAATAAAATTTTGAATTTGAACAGAGCTATGCGTTCCAAATATAGTGACATGAACGGTGATGCTGATTTCGTATCCCATTTATGGACAGGAGAGAACTCGACCAATGCATATCCATCTGCCTATGCTACAACTCAAGGATGGAACAATCAAGCTAATTCTTTCTTTGTCGAAAGTGGCTCTTATTTAAGAGTTCAAAATATCCAATTAGGATACAATTTCCAGCTTGGCGACAAAGGTCCTAAAATGCGTGTATATGCGACAGCGGATAGACCT
>QFOI01000552.1 GCA_003241175.1 Pseudopedobacter saltans | reverse complement strand
CAGTGCCAAATGCTGCCTCTGAACGCCAAACACTGCCACCACTATACAACCGAATGAATTTGATGAGTTCTTTGCCCCTGAATGTTGGCAGGCAGGCAGGCAGGCAGACAGCCAGTGCTTCAGGACGAGCAGACGGCACACATTCATGATTGCAGTTTAGCCTGCCTGCAAGGTTGCAGGAATGCAAGAAAGCAAGAGTGCAGGAATGACGGCAAGCAGGACAGCCTGCTATCAGCACATCACGCCTGCCTGATGGATGGAATGGCGGACGGAACGAATGCAAGACCGCAATCCTGCCTGACAAGATACCGGAATGAATGCAGGGCTGCTGTACGACAGCGAAGCAGGCAATCAGCAATTCCCGCAGGCAAGGCTGATAGCTATCCTGCAAGAAAGACAGCACGCAATCAGGAATGCAAGGCTGAAAGCCTGCAAGCAGTAAGATGTAAACTTTAAATTTTAAAAATATGAACACAAAAAAGAAACCTCTGTTTATCGCCTTTTCTTCCCAAAAAGGCGGTGTTGGCAAAAGCACATTTACCACGCTTGTCGCCAGTACGATGCACTATCGGTTGGGCTATAACGTAGCCGTATTTGATGCGGATTTTCCGCAGCACAGCCTGATGAAAATGAAAACTCGTGATTTGGCAATGGTTATGGAAAATGAGGCTTTGAAAAAACTGGCGTATAAGCAGTTTACCACTATCAACAAAAAAGCCTATCCCATTATGCAGCACAAAGCGGATAGCGTACTCGATGCGGCGCACGAATTTGTAAACACTTCGCCCGTTCCGCTTGATGTGCTGTTCTTTGACCTGCCCGGTACTGTGAACACGCCCGGCATCCTGAAAGCATTGGCAGGTATGCACCACATATTTACGCCCATTACGGCAGACCGTTTGGTAATGGAAAGTACGCTCATTTTCACGCAGCTTTTACAGGATGTGATTATGAAAAAAGGCGAAACTTCCATACAGACCATTAACCTGTTTTGGAACCAGGTGGACGGCAGGGAAAGCACACCCTTATATGACGTGTACAATCAGCTAATTGAGCAACTGGGGCTAAGCCTGATGCAAAGCCAAATCAAGAACAGCACCCGTTTTCGCAAGGAAAGCGAAGTGGACAGCAAAACGGTTTTCCGTTCTACGGTAATGCCGCCTGATGAGCGTTTGATGAAAGCCTGCCAGTTAGACCTGTTCATCAGTGAATTTTTAAAAATCATTCAATTGTAGTGCTATGGAAAAAGATAATAAGAAAAAAGTAACACCGGACATCAACGAAGAATTGATGATGAACCTGATGGTGGACGGCGTTAAAAAGGACGGCTTGCAGCTACCGCCCGAACCTGCCGTAGTGCAGGAAAAGGAAGCGGAAAAAGACGATGAGGTAAAACAGGAAGAATTACCACAAAACAAACCTGTACAACGGGAACGGAGCCGTACCAAGAAAAACCTTGACGGAAGCTATGGTGACCACTTTTTGAAAACCCATTCGATGACGAAGCGGGGCGATAAAAGCATTTATATCCGGCAAGAATACCACGAACGGCTATCCCGTATTGTACAGGTAATCGGTAAAGATGCCATACCCCTGTATGCCTATCTTGATAACATACTGGAGCATCATTTTGAACTATTTGAAAAAGCCATTACCGATGATTTCAATGAAAAGTTTAAACCCATTTTTTAAAGCACCTGATTATGGAAATAGTAATTGTGATATGCCTGCTCATTGTCATCGTCCTGCTTTTGCAGGATAAGATTGTCATTCATAAAAGGTCGGAGCAAAAGCCCGCACAGGAAAAAGTAAACCCGAACCTGCCCGATATTATGGGGCAGCCGAAGCCTGTAAGCAGCCATTCCCTGCCAAACACTGCCAATGAAAGCCAAATAACGGAACCGGAGATAAACCCTGATAATTTAGACATCGAATACGACGAAAGTGAAAACGTCAGCATTCAAATTCCGCAGGAAGAACTGGACGAAGTTTTCAGCAATATGCCTGATTTGGAAGAAGAGGAAGAAGAATGGAACAGGTACGGAATATCC
>QFOI01000551.1 GCA_003241175.1 Pseudopedobacter saltans | reverse complement strand
ATTCGTATCCGACCATGGAAAATTCCAACACATCACCATCCTCCGTACTAATCGAAAAATTCCCGTTATCATCAGTTACTACAAAAGTCTTTGTACCCTTTACTATTACAGTGACATTCGGCAAAGGTTTCCCAGCCGTGTCCGTGACCTGACCCTTAAGCTTAGAAAGCATTTTTACCAAAGAAGTCTCCTTTCCAAAATCAAAGGTACTAGCCGAACTTACCGGTATTCTTCTTTGGGTAATAAAAATGGTATTATTAATAATAGTATAACTCAAACTATGAGGATAAAGCGTTTTGGCTAATACATTTTTGAGTTGTTCATTGTGAAAACCGGCCTCCACTTTTTCATAGTCTTTCACAAAAGCACCATTATAAGAGACAAGAAATCCTGTTTGTCTTTTGATCTCTAAAAAAAGTTGCTTGTAGGTAATTGTCTTTTCCCGAATACTGACAATTTGGGAGTTCGTCCTTGCTGCGACGTGCATACAGACGGCAATAAGAAATACAGCAGTCCATCTCATAGCTAAAATCCATTGTCTTTGCCATCGGGACTTCATTTTTGAATAACAGCGTCCCTTAGCATTCATTTTTGTAAAATGCATACTTTTGTTGATGTTTGGGTTTGAAATCAATTTTCTTTTTCTTCCGGTGATGCCGGTGCATGTTAATTGGGGAACTCAGACATCCGCCGGAAGTGTCATAACCACTTCCGGTTTTTGTTTTTGATTCGCCCTTTGTTTTGTTAGGTAACCATGTTTATTTTTAAATAAGAGTTATGAATAGGGTTTACTTATTGCTTATAAATATAGCTGTATCGTTTCCTATGATTTTACGATCAGTATGTTTCCTCTAATTTCAAATTTGACATTCATTCCTTTTAATCCTTCCAACACCTGCGACAGCTTTAGGTTTCGACCCATTTCTCCTCGAATTTGAATATTCGGAATTTTACCAGATGCATACCGAATATCCAGGTCATACCAACGAGACAATTGATTCATAAACTCTTGAAAGGAAAGATTATCCAGATTAAAAATACCTTCCTTCCATGCTACGACCTGATCCGTATCGACTTGACGAATCGACAAAGTACTTTTTTGATTAAGGGATTGTTGGCCAGGCTTTAGCCGCTTACTTTCCTTATTCAAGGATACCAATACTGAACCTTGCAACAAAGTCGTACGAATGGATGGTTCTTCTGGATAACCATTGATATTAAAGTGCGTTCCCAATACCTTAACTTTCTGGTTTCCAATTGCCACAAAAAAAGGTTTGGCGGCATCGTGTGCCACTTCAAAATAAGCCTCACCAGTAATATGGACTTCTCTTTGGGCTCCAATAAATGCAACAGGAAAACGAATGGAGCTGGCCGCATTCAGCCAAACCTTCGTCCCATCAGGCAATTGGAGTTGGTATTGCCCACCTTTGGGAGTAGAAAGCGTATTGTAGCTCATCTGTTTTGTATTGCCTTGATAGGCAAGACTACCGCTATCCAATTTGACGACTTTCATACCATTTTGGGAAGCCAATGTTCCGATTCCAGAACTATCTAAGACAATCAGCTGTCCATTAGCTAGTGTAAGTGTTGCATGATTACCACCAGGAAGCACATCCTTAGTTTCAGCGATTACTGGGCTGGTTTTTACGGGTTTCCAGGTCAGTCGCAAAAAGGAAACATATCCTAATAAAACCATAATCAATGCGGCAGCAACCCAGCCATAAAAATGTTTTTGACGTATAGGAATAACTTTATTTTCTTGGGTTGTTTTGTATTTACAGGAGAGTGCTTCGAAAATAGCCCATTGCTCTGTGGTGTAAGCGACAGAGTCCTCTATAATTTCTTGAGGGAAGGGCACATTTTTATCTGCTTGGAGATGCGCAAACCATTCCTCAACGACCTCTGCTTCCCCTGCCGTGCAGTTATTTTGCAAATATTTATCCAGTAAAGATTTCCACTCGATGTCAGACATCATAAACAGCACCTTTTTAATATAAAACGCAAAAAAAGATTTCCACCCTTAGTCAAATGATGAAAAAAAATATTTTTTAATTTAAACTCAT
>QFOI01000550.1 GCA_003241175.1 Pseudopedobacter saltans | reverse complement strand
CATTCAATACGATACAAGCACCTTCTAACAATAGTTTTTTTGCAATTGCAGCGCCAATACCGCCACCACTTCCCGTAACTAAAGCAATCTTTCCAGACAAAGCTTTTGGCTTAGGCATTCTTTGGAGTTTAGCTTCTTCTAACAACCAATATTCAATATTGAACGCTTCTTGTCTAGGCAATGCGGTATATTCAGAAATGGCTTTCGATCCACGCATTACATTGATCGCATTGACAAAAAATTCTGAAGCAACTCTAGCGGTTTGTTTGTCTTTTGCAAAAGTAAACATTCCAATTCCTGGGTAAATAATCACGACTGGATTGGCATCACGCATCGCCGGACTATTGTCATGTTTGCATGTATTGTAATAGTCTGCATACATATTTCTATAGTCCACAAATTGCGCTTCTATTTTTTCCAAAGTATTTTTATAGTCTGCAAAATCTTCATTTGGCGCCAAATCTAAAATCAATGGTTGAATTTTTGTACGCAAAAAGTGATCTGGGCAACTTGTTCCAAGCGGCGCTAACTTTTCCAAATCATTGGAATTGATAAATTCCAATACACGATCCGAATCTGTGAAATGACCAACCATTCTTGTCTTTTCGGAACATAGTCCACGCAAAATGGGTGCTACATTTGCCGCTTGTTTTTTTCTATTTTCAGCAGTCTCTGCTACAATCTTTGCTCCACCAAAAACAGAACCATTTTTCTGTACACTTTCTTCTATAAACTCAGAGCATTTTTCAATAACATCTAAAGTATTTACATAGGATTCATACGCCGTATTTCCCCAGGTAAATAAACCATGGGAACCCAACATTATCCCTTTAATATTGGGACTTTCATCCAAACATTGTTTTAGTTTCAATCCAAGATCGAAGCCAGGTCTTTGCCATTCTACCCAACCAATTTCTCCATTAAATAATTCTTGCGTAATCTTCTTGCCATCTTTTGCTGCTGCAATTGCAATCGCCGCATCAGGATGCAAATGATCGATATGTTTGAATGGTAAAAATCCATGCAAAGGCGTATCAATAGAAGGCGCTTTAGAATCCAAATCAAAAATACAATGATTGAATAGTTGCACCATTTCGTCTTCGTGCTCAATACCACGATAAACATTGGTCAAACTTCTTAATTTATCTACATATAGTCCAGCCAAACCTTTTTTAGTCAATGTACCAATATCACCTCCAGAACCCTTAATCCACATAACATCTACAGGATTACCAGTAAGAGGATCTTTCTCTACGGTCTTGCAAGAAGTATTGCCTCCGCCATAGTTCGTAATCCTCAAATCAGCACCCAAAATATTAGAACGATAGATCAACAAAGCCACATCATCACCTTCTAGTTCGGCCGCTTTTTGATCATCCCATAGATAGTTTACATACTTGTAAGTCTTCATAATTTTGTATAGATTAATTTTGTTTTATAGTTAGGCTTGTGCATTTCCCAAGCCTACGAATATGATTGATATTAAGATAACTGCGATACCAGTGCCTATAGTCCACTGTGTTTTTTTGGATGTCCCTTTCCATTCTTTCAAAATCACACCCCAGAAATTGGAAATCAATATAATAAATGACATGTGTAAAATCCATGAACTTGGACCATTTCCGAGTTTGCTCTCTCCCATTCCGTAGAAGAAAAATTGCAAAAACCACATCGTCCCAGCAATAGCGGAAAAAAGCCAATTGCTTACTTGTGGAACGCCTTTTTTCCCAAAATCACTAAATGATTTGTTTTTCAACGCAAGGCCAATACACCATATAAAGTTGGTTGTTAAACCACCCCAAAGCAATACGACATAACTAACATTATTTTGAAAAAGAGGATTGCATCCTAGTTCAACCGCTTTTTCTGCAAGTGGTTTTCCGGTTTCAATTCCAAAATTGAAACAAGCACTCAATACCCCAGAAATAATCGCTGCAGTAAGCCCTTTTTTGATATTAAACTCTTGTACCGAAGCTTGCTTTTGGTCATCAGGCATTTCTTTTTCTTTCAAAATACCCGCACGACCACAGATAATAATTCCCAATACGCAAATAGCTATCCCAAT
>QFOI01000549.1 GCA_003241175.1 Pseudopedobacter saltans | reverse complement strand
GTCCATCGATGACAAAGAAATGTTCATACTTGCTAAACCTATTTGAAAGAAGTGCCAATGGTGTTTCCCCGCCCTTGTTGGAGGGCTTCATTGGTCTGAATCTTCCCAACGCCCTGTTTTCTTTTTCGGTTTATTGGTTACACAAAACTAAGCCTGTGGCACTATACGGGCGAACAGCTTTCGACGGCATATCCTCACTCGTTCCTCGCTTGCGGTATTCCACGGTCTGTTCGCCCGTGAGGCGCACAGTCTTATAGCCCTGTTACACAAAAATCGAAAAAATGAAAACGTACGTCTTCTATTCAAACCACGCAGAAAACCCAACCAATTGAATGGGCTGGTGAAAAGAAAAAAAATTAAAAAATAAAATTTAAAAACATGGAAATCACAGGCAGACTCACAAAGGGCGCACAGGTCAGAACAACACAGACAGACAAGGAGGTGGTAGGCTTTACCATCGCCATCAACGACAGTTACCGCAAGAAAGGCGCAAGCGAAGTCGCGCAATTAGTCACTTACATTGATTGCAGCTACTGGCGAAGTGCCGCCATTGCACCCTACCTCACAAAGGGAACAATTGTACAACTAAGCGGGCGGCTCAACGAACCCCGCATCTGGCAAGACATGGAAGGCACGGCAAGGGCAAACCTTTCTTTTACGATTAACGAAATCAAGATTTTAGGAGGTGGCAACAAGTCTAACGCTAGCAGCCCCCAAGAAACCAAACCAACAAGCCCAACAAAAGGAAAGAAAACAGCCCAAGCGGTGGCAGCTACTACAGGAGAAGAAGACGACCTCCCTTTTTAGTTGTTCTTTTCACATCTCATTTTTCACAATTCACATTTCATCATTCATCATTCATAACTCATAATTAATAAAATCATGGCACACAATTTAAATTACAACGAGCAAACAGGTAAATATTCTTTCTTTTCGGTAAAGCAAAAAGCGTGGCACGGATTGGGGCAGATAGTCACAGATTCCCCCACCAGTACAGATGCCATGCAGTTGGCAGGGCTTGACTTTGAGGTCATTAAATCCCCATTGTTTACGAGTGGCAGAACAATGAGTATCGGAGATTGTGGCGAACTGGTGGAAGCCGAAGACATCTTAGTCCCCAATGCCTTTGCCACGCTTCGCACCGACACCAACCAACCTTTGGGCGTGGTGGGTAATGATTACAGCATCATACAAAACCGCGAAGCCTTCGCATTCTTTGACGCCATTGTGGGCAGTGGAAATGGCATTCTGTACGAGACCGCAGGAGCTTTGGGCAATGGGGAACGGATTTTTATCACGGCTAAATTGCCCGACTATATCAAAGTGGGTAGCAATGATTTTATTGAACAATATTTGTTCCTGACCACCTCCCACGACGGCAGCGGAAGCATTACCGCAGCTTTTACGCCCGTGCGTATAGTCTGCAATAACACTCTTAATGCAGCACTCAAAAATATGGGTAATGTGGTACGCATCCGCCATACCAATGGCGCAGCACAAAAACTAGTGGAAGCACACCGGGTTATGGGCATCGCATCTGCCAACAGTAAGGCTATGGAAGCAACATTTAACCATTTTGCAAAGGTTCGCATTACAGACAAAGAAGTCAAAAGACTGATTGAAATGGCAATGGCTCCCAACAAAGAAACATTGCAGCTACTCCATAAAAACCAATACAGCGACCTATCCACCGTATTCAAAAACCAATGCGAAGAAGTGTATAGCTATGCGATGACCTCAGACACGCAGCAGTTAGAAACCACCAAAGGAACAGTTTTCGGGGCTTACAATGCCATCACGGGCTATTTTCAAAATGTACGCAGCTACAAAGACGAGGAAGCAAAACTAAAATCTTTGGTTTATGGTGGTACGGCAGCCACCAAGGCGCAAAAGGCACTCGACTTATGCAGCGCATTTGCCATAGAGGGAAAAGAAATCCTTTTGATGAACTAACAAAACTTCTCTAACAGACAGCCGTCCAAAAGGGCGGTTGTCTTAAATATTAAGTTATGACACGAAAGGAACTAACACAACGATTTAAAGAATTGATGCAGCAAAACCCACCACAG
>QFOI01000548.1 GCA_003241175.1 Pseudopedobacter saltans | reverse complement strand
TAAAGACGTCCAAAACGATGAACCAGACAGCGGGGCTTCACTTACCATGATTATTCCTGACACTTTAGTCGCTGTAAGCAATGGTAGAAAAGTGGAGGAGAAACGTTGGGACAACGGTTGGAAATCCGTTAAATGGCAAGTAGTAAATCCCATTAACAACTATACATTAGTTCCCTATATTGGCAAATATGTAGAGATTAAGGATAACTATAAAGGATTGGACGGCAATCTCGATATTGCGTTGTGGGCATTGGATTACAACAAAGACAAAATGATAGAACACTGTAAACCAGAGGTTTTACGCATGCTCCAAGCATTTGAACATTGGTTCGGACCCTATCCTTTTTACAAAGACAGCTATAAGTTAGTCGATGCACCTCATCTTGGAATGGAGCATCAAAGTGCCGTAGCTTATGGAAACCGTTATCGATTTGGATATTTAGGAAAGGATCTATCCGGCACAGGTATTGGATTGAAATGGGATTTTATAGTTGTTCATGAGAGCGGGCACGAATGGTACGCCAATAGCATAACCTCCAAAGACATTGCGGATATGTGGATACACGAAAGCTTTACCAACTATAGCGAAACTTTGTTCACAGAGTATTGGTACGGAAAGAAAGAAGGCCAAGAGTATTGCTATGGACTTCGTAAAAACATCGAAAATGATAAACCCATCATCGGACCTTACGGTGTCAATAGAGAAGGAAGCGGAGACATGTACTACAAAGGTGCCAATATGATCAACTCTATCAGGAATGCAATGGGTGATGACAACAAATTCAGGAACCTACTGTTGAACATGAACAAAACGTTTTATCACAAAACGGTGACTTCTCAGGAAATTGAAACATTCATTTCCCAACAATCAGGTATAGATTTATCCAAAGTATTTGACCAATACTTAAGGACCACAGAAGTACCACAACTAGAATATGCTTTTTCTCAAGACAAGAAAAAACTATATTTTAGGTATGTTAATTCTGTACCAGGCTTCAACCTTCCTTTAAATATCAAAGCCGACAAAGGTGATGCCGCCATCCACTTGATGCCAAATGAAAACTGGCAAAACATTAAGATAAATTCTTCTCAGGCAAGGTTGATCTCACCAACCAATATTGAGTTTCAATATTATCTAACTACAAAAAAAGTGGAAGCTCCCGAAGAATAAACGAAATGAAACTAGTAGTATTTTTCTATAGGTCAGCAACAGCCCGGAACATTCACGAAAACTAGAATCTAAACTTGTGTCTCCTACATAACAAAATGCTCCTTGAATCGTGTTAGCTTATACGAAGCTAAAAGTCATTTTTTAAGAAAAATTGTAAAAATGCGAAAAAACAATGCTAGTCAATGGTCAAACTGCCCATATCTGCATTCCTAAGGAAATACTTGGAGGGAGAAAAGCCGCTGAAAGTTTTAAACTCTTTTATAAAGTGGGCTTGATCAAAATAATTGAAATCGTGGATGATCTGCGTGAAATCCGGTTTTGCAGAGGAAGCAATTATATTTTGAATCTTGTTAAAGCGGATAATACGGCTAAACATTTTAGGAGACATTCCTATTTTTTCCTTAAACTCAAGTTCCAACGTTCTTTTGGTAATGAACAGTTTTGAACAGAGGTCGTCAATTTTTTGCAATCCATAGCCATTTTGGATGAAATGCGAAGCATAAGCAATACGAGCCACATCAACCTGACTCTTCAACAACAAATCAAGTAACCACTGATCCAAAATCTTTACGATATTGGAAATAGAAGCGACATTATCTTCCAGTTTATGTTGGACTTCTTTTACGGATGGAGGCAGTAACTGCTCAATATCAGGAAAACGCCCTAACAATAACCCTTGTGGAATACCTAGAAGACGGTAAGCTCCATAAGCATGGAAAATAATACCCACAGAATCCCAAACCTCATCACTTATTACTTGTGCATACTTCGTCCCGGGGCTAGAAAAGAAGAAACGTTTGGACGACTGGTCATCGAATGTTGTTTTTTGTACTTTGTAATTTTCATTCAACACAAAAAAAATCTGCGTGTTTCCAGTCGGAATGATATCGTGTATATTGGAAT
>QFOI01000547.1 GCA_003241175.1 Pseudopedobacter saltans | reverse complement strand
CAATCAACAGCAAATGGTGGTATTTTTTCACTATTCTGACAAAACATTACCTACATTTGAACTAGCACAGGAAAAAGTAAAACTTTTGATCCAAAAACTCATCAAGATCGCCAATGAAAAGCGTGCGCAAAATCATTAATTTCCCGTTTATCCTGTTGATAAAATTCTATCAACATGGCATCTCGCCGATGATTGGACCGAAATGTCGTTTTACACCTACCTGCTCCCAATACACGGAAGAAGCCATCCGAAAATATGGACCTGCGAAAGGTATTTGGTTAGGAATGAAAAGATTATCACGTTGTCACCCAGGAGGTGGAAGCGGTTACGATCCTGTGCCTTAAAAACGCTTGATAATACGCAAATGGTGAGTACGTAAATTGAGTTCCCTATTGATAATACCTTCGTTATCTATTGGATCAATATGTACTCTACCTGAAGAATGTATAACAGTATTGGAATCAAGTAAAATACCTACATGCGTAATATTACCTTCCTCATTATCAAAAAATGCTAAGTCTCCACATTGTGCCATTGGTAAAAACTCGATCAGAGTACCTTCTTTGGCCTGTTGGGATGCATCTCTAGGCAATCTCTTATCAAAAAACTTTAAAACATTTTGTACAAAACCACTACAATCTACGCCAAACGTACTACGTCCGCCCCATAGATAGCCAACATTGAGGTATTGCATGGCGATAGATTTGATCGCATCAGGATTGAAAGTTGTATAGTCATTACCTAGTTTACGACCTTTTTTGTACCGTACTTTATATTGACCAATATTACGCAAACTATACAGCGGTGTACCGACAGACAATTGCATGGGAGTTTCATTTAGATAAGCCAATGCACCATTGCGTTCTACATATCCGGTTTCCTTCTTTAAGGCAAAATGTTTTGAAACAGACGTCAATTGAGTGGATTGTACCCAACCTTCATAATTGTCTATTAAGCTTTTCACTTTTGTGAAATCACTTTTCTTATCCATAACGACGGCTTTTTCACCGAAAAGCAGCTGACTTATCATTTCACTTCGGTGCGACGATTCAGCTCTTACGGGCGCAGCAGGGACAATTACAGCGACAAATTGCATAGAAGATCGTAATTTCAGGGCGTTAAGATATGGAATTTGGCACAAAATTACATCCTATTTATATCTTATACCCCTTTTAAAGGAAAACATGCATAAGAACTTAACTGATGAAGAATTATTAGCAGCCATCTATCGGACCAAAGACAACCGATTATTGGGTATTTTGCTACAGCGTTACACATTGCTGTTATTGGGTGTATGTATGAAATACCTAAAAAACGAAGCAGAGGCGAAAGATTGTGTACAATTGGTGTTCATGAAGGCTGTTACATACTTGCCAAACCATACTGTCACTAATTTTAAAAGCTGGATATATACGGTTGCCAAAAACCAATGCTTCATGTTGTTACGTAGCAAGAAAACAGCACCAGAAACTGTATTAATGCCCGAATTTTTAGAAAATGAGCTTGAGTACAGTAATGACAAGGAAAAAGAAATATTGCTGCAAACAATGGAAAATGCCATAGAGGATTTACCTTTCGGACAGAAAGAATGCATCCAGATGTTTTACTTAAAAAAGATGAGCTATAATGATATTGTCCAAAAGTCAGAGTTTACCTTGCTTCAAGTAAAAAGTAATATCCAAAATGGAAAAAGGAACTTAAAATCATTAATCGAAAAGCGGTTAAAATCTTTCTAAAAAATGGCACACAACGATATACATAACGACAAATTACCATTAGACGACGCTTTGATTGCGCGACTGATGGAAGGCAAACTTTCCGAAGAGGAAGAAGCTGCATTGATGTCCAATATGGAAGAGGAAATGCTTGCCGACGGTTTGGAAGGTTTACAACAATTCGATGCCATCAACAAAGCACAAAAGCAAGCCAGTGACATCAATCGTCAACTATTGGAACAGCTCAAAACCAAGCCTAACAAGCAACTCAAACATATATTGTCAATGAATACTATTATATGGATTGCGTTAATTTTCATTATCATACTAGCATTGCTCGCCCACTATTTAATTAGAGCAAAAGGT
>QFOI01000546.1 GCA_003241175.1 Pseudopedobacter saltans | reverse complement strand
AATTAATAAAAAAATCTATATGAACAAATTGTCTTTGCTTGCTCTCAGTTGTTTTTTAAGTTCGATTTTCAATATTGCCGTTGCTCAAAAAACGATCAACAACGCTATTATCGAATATGACGTGAAGATGTTTGATCCATCAGACTCCACATTCAAAATGTCTAGTCATCAGAAATATTATTATGCCAAGGACATGCTGCGTACCGACTCTTGGTATGATGATGGTGAAACCAAAACCTATTACAATGGTAAAACGAACTTAATCACGCTGATAGAAGCTGGCGGAGGTGAAGATCTTTATTATTCTTACTCACCTGCGGACTGGCGCAAAAAATCATTATCCAGAATACTCAAATTCATCCCAGCAAAAGAAGAAAAAACCATCAAAGGTTTTAAGTGTAAATCTGCCAAAGTCAATTTTGCGGATGGAGAATATGAAATTGTTTTTTACACTGTCGACATTGTTCCCCAAACAGAACAAAATCCTACGACCAAACAAGACATTCCTGGTTTTGTAATGTCAAGAGAAATTTTCAACAAACAAAAAGAGTTGATCCAAAAAGTGGCCGTTAAATCTTTTCAGGAAGTCGCACCATCCGCCAATACATTTGTCCCAGATACAAAAGGTAGAACTAAACAGGATTTGTTGAAATAAGCATGTTCTTTTTTCTTGATAAAAAAGAACGAAAAAATCAAGGCTGTATTGACTGAACTAAAAATCAACTCACAAGCCGGAAATAAAAAAACTCGCTTCACTTCGTTTCGCTCAGACAACTTTTATTTCTTTCGACTTACTTCGTTGATTTTCTTAACGTTCATTCAATAAGGCCTTTTTTAAAACTTTGACTACTCTTCATATTAGCGATGTTCAAAATAATTCTAGTTCAATAAAAATATTTTCCTGAAATCCTTATATCTAAAACCACAAACACAAACTACAATCAATAAGACTATACAATGATTCATTGTTGAAACTTGAGAATTTTCATCGTAAATAGAACCAGAATATATATGCCAATGCCACGGAAATATTTTTTTAGAAACATGTAAGTCTACGCTTAAGTATTTGTGGATTATTTGAGGCGATAAATCAAAAATATCTGGAAATATATTTCCTAATAATGAACTCGCAACTATGGGTTTATATTGGCTTTTTGACAAAAAAATCATCACTAATATCACCAATAGCCCAACGATTGCATCAACTTTAGAATTAATCGGATAACAATGAGGAACATAGTCTAATACACCATGCATTCCAATCCCTATAATGAAAGCAGCGAATGCGATCCAGTAGGATTTTTTGGGTTTAAATTCCGTCGTATCCGTAATAGCTACGGTTACTCCAATAGCAGTTGCGACATGCATCAATACATTCATATAGACGATTCAAATTCAGATCAGAAACTTTTTGCCGTCGAAATGTTTATCACTATCGCACAATCTTTCTTTTTCCACTTTCAAAATCCTTGAAGATAAACTCACCTAGATTATCCAAAGATGCAAAGAAAGCCTTACCGTTATTGGTTTCCGTGAACTCCGTTACAAACTTTTGGAGATAAGGATCTGAGGCTATCATGAAAGTTGTTATTGGAATATGGAGTTTTTTGCATTGTGCTGCAAGATTGAGACAGCGGTTGACCACTTTCCTATCCAGACCGAAACTGTTTTTATAGTAACGTCCACCGATTTTAAGGCAGGTCGGTTTGCCGTCCGTAATCATGAAGATCTGCTTGTTGCTGTTTTTCCTTTTACGCAAAATCTCCATTGCCAACTGTAATCCAGCAACTGTATTGGTATGGTAAGGTCCCACTTGCAGATAAGGTAGATCTTTCATTTCCACCGTCCATGCATCATTACCGAAAACTACAATATCCAATGTGTCTTTTGGATAACGAGTAGTGATCAGTTCGCTCAATGCCATTGCTACTTTTTTGGCTGGCGTGATACGATCTTCCCCATACAAAATCATCGAATGCGAAATATCAATCATCAACACCGTCGATGTTTGTGCCTTGAAGTCCGTATCGTGAATGCGAAGATCCTCCTCTCCCATCCTAAACTGCTCCACACCATTGTTAATCTGTGCAGCTCGTA
>QFOI01000545.1 GCA_003241175.1 Pseudopedobacter saltans | reverse complement strand
ATTTAATAAGGAAAATATTTTCAGCGTTTGCTTTTTGGGATAATTCCACTCTTTTAATTCAGGAATTGAACCTAATAATAAATACTCTACATCATCAAAAGTTATCATATATAGAAAATTTAGAAGTGAATAAAAAAATTATAATCTAAATGACATTGCCAATGTCAAACGATTTTCTTGTTTGCGCAGATCTGGTTGCCAACCAGTTGTATTGGTATTTACCCAACCATCAGGGCTTGTAGTACCTCCTCTACCCGCGAAATAAGGAATATTGCTACATCTATAGCCATACTCTAGACGAAGCGTATAAAAATCATTCGGCATTACGTCAAATGTAACTGTGCCTTGAAATAATCGTAGATTTTTACCTGCGGCAATATCATCGACAAAAGAATTTGCCATTACGGAGGAAGGACTAAACGCCAAATAAGCACCAGGATTAGTAAGTGCATCGGCACGTAATGTAAATCCCAATTTATTATGATAAAACCACAGTCTGCTTGCAATAGCAGACCCCAACATATAGTTTTCACGAGCTTTTACGCCACCACCTGTTTGGAATCCATAGTGGTTGTTAATACTAAATGCGGCTTGAGATAATCCTTTACTAGCTTTGTTTTGATAGTAGCGATATACTATACTATTGTCGTGATGAAAACGGCGAACTTTAGGATTGTTTCTAGAATCTTGACCATTCAAATAAAAGTTAGCCACTAATTGCAAATTTTCATTCGGTCTATAATAGTTGGATGAACCTAATGATAAACCAGAGTTCCAACTATTGTACGTCTGCCATCCATTGATAATCCATAATTCTGTTTTGAACTTTTTGGAGGGATATATTTGCACACGTGCTCCTTGAAAATAAAATGGCGTTGCTTCACATTCCATACTACGTTGATAACACCAGTTCTCATTCAATACATAGCTTTCTAATCCTATGTAGCTGGTAAAAATTCCCATTTCTACATTTACACCATACCATTTGTTAAAATGATAACCAGCAGCTGCCTCACGAATATATCGCAGATTGACCAAGCTCGTATTACGACCGTGATTGACCGTACTGTCTTGATCTTCTACAATAGAACCCATATCACCATATTGAAGCCATAGACGACCTATGACATTTTTATAGTTACTTTCAATACCAATACTCGCCATATTTATGATAAACTCATTGCTTCGACCAATAGACGAAGACGCCACATGCGTATTGTCAATCGGTCGATGAAAATCATAATTGTAATACGCATCGACAAATGCTACACCTTGAAAAATAGGGACGCCATCTTTATCTTTTACAATTAATGGATAATCCGTTTGACGATTTTGACCATTTACCCAACTCAGATCATAACCATCGAATGGAACTTTTGCAGGAGGTAATGAATCTATTTTTTTGATATTGAGACTATCTGTTTGAGCTATTGAATTTAAACTCAAACAGATAAATAAAATAAATAATAGATGGGATTTTTTCATAAGATTCTTAGAGGTATTTACTTATAAACTAATCAATGATTTTACATTCTAAATAGGATAGCAAAGACTATTCGATCTTCCGTCTTCCTTAAATCTGGACGCCAATTTGGATCCAACGTAGATGTTGTATATCCGGTCTGAGAAGTTACGCCGCCAGGTCCAGCAAAATAAGGAACGCTTGCATGTCTATGGACATATTCTGTTTTGATAGACATACTTTGATTAATTAAATATTCAAAACCAAGTGAACCATCCCACGCATGAAATTTATCCCCTGGATTAGCGCTGAAAGGATATAAGCCTTCTGTTTTGGTTGGATCAGTAGCACTTGGTAATGGACTTGCTTGACCTGTAGGGTATAAAACTAAATAGCGACCCGGATTATTCATAATACCACCTCCAATAGTTACAGCGTATTTATTTTGATCAATCCAGATACGATTGTAAAACATCGTACTAATAAAGAATTGAGCTGGTCCTTTGGTATCACTACTTTTAAATCCATTAACACCTCCACCAGTTTCCATTCCTATATCTTGAGTCAAAGAAAATGCGGCTTGGCTAATACCTTTGGATTGTTTATTATTATAATACCTTAGCAAAAAACTATTA
>QFOI01000544.1 GCA_003241175.1 Pseudopedobacter saltans | reverse complement strand
CATATGGGAGAAGGTTGCGTTACTACAACATGGATCCAGTTCAACATGCAGATGTTTTCGCTAACAGGTGACATGAAGTTTTACAATGAGATAGAAAAGTCATATTACAATCATCTATTAGGTGCCGAAAATCCAATAACAGGTTGTGTTAGTTACTACACTCCTTTAATCGGGGAGAAACCTTATGCGTGTCATATAACTTGTTGTTTGAGTAGTGTTCCAAGAGGTATTGCACTAGGGCCATATTTGAATTACGGAAAGTTGGATTGTAGCCCAACAATATTGCTGTATGAGAGTGCTAGTATAATGGACTCTGTAAAAACGAATAATGGCAAAATGATTAATCTTAATTTAAAAATGGATAGCAAATTTCCTCATGAAGGATATGCCAAAATAAAAGTGGGGCTTTCCTCTTCGGCAAGTTTCGCATTACAACTTCGTAATCCTGTGTGGTGTAAAAGATTTAGAATAAAGATTAATGGACAAGCACATCCAATAAATTCCCACAATCAATTAAGTGTTGTTGAACGCAAATGGAAAAGTGGCGATATAGTAGAGGTATTCTTTGATATCCCAATCCTAAGGGTTGATGGTAAAAGCTCTTATACGGGTTACTTTGCATTGAAGAGAGGGCCGCAAATGTTGGCTTTAGACTATAGTTTAAATAGAAATATTGATTTAAAGAATGCAAAATGGTCACTAACAAAAATGGAAGACTACAAGGTGGTAAACCATAAAAAAAATCTGCCTTCTCAATGGATTGGAAACCAACTATACAATATTTCTTTGCAAGATTCCAATGGAACATCTCAGCAGCTTGCTTTAGTACCATATGCAGATGCTAGCCAGACGGGCGGGTTTACAGATCTGTGGATTAAGGGTATTTCAACTAAATAGCTAAAACTTTCTTCTCGATAAAAAGAAATTTATGTTTATTGTAAACAACTACTTTCTCGCGGTGGCTCTTTGTTTTGTCACCATGCTTTGTTGGGGATCTTGGGCCAATACGCAAAAAGTGACTAGCTCAACATGGCGATATGAACTGTTTTATTGGGATTATGTCATTGGTATCTTATTGTTGTCGATTGTGTCAGCATTTACTTTAGGTAGTGTAGGTACTGGTGGTCGCTCATTTTTGGAAGATTTAAAACAGGCTAATTCCGAAAATATTGCAAATGCTTTCCTTGGAGGGATAATTTTTAATTTGGCTAATATTTTACTATCGGCATCTATTGCGATCGCCGGGATGTCTGTAGCATTTCCTATTGGTATTGGGATTGCATTGATACTAGGTGTGGTGATTAACTATTGGGGAGCAGAACAGGGTAATCCTACTTATATATTTCTTGGAGTAGCTCTGATAGCCATAGCCATAGTTTTTAATGCTATTGCTTATAGAAAAAAAATGGCGTCTAGGGATAAAATATCACCCAAAGGAATTTTGTTAAGTGTTGTAGCTGGTATTTTAATGTCTCTTTTTTATAGATTCATAGCTAAGGGCATGGACCTTAATGATTTTACTCATCCCGCAATAGGTAAAATGACTCCATATACAGCTGTTTTAATATTTTCACTTGGCATTTTCACTAGTAATTTTATTTTCAATACAATTTTGATGCGTAGACCCATTGATGGCAAGCCTGTTGGTTGTCGGGAATATTTTTCCGGAACTGCAAAAAATCATGTGATAGGCATTTTGGGTGGTATTATATGGGGTATAGGCAATTCGTTGAACTTAATTGCAGCAGGTAAAGCAGGTCCTGCTATCTCCTATGGTTTGGGACAAGGAGCAACGTTGGTAGCAGCTTTTTGGGGCGTTTTTGTATGGAAGGAGTTTAAAGGTGTTGGTAAGGGGACAAATATTTTGCTTGCCTTAATGTTTATGTTATTTCTACTAGGGTTAGCGTTGGTTATATACGCAGGGGTGTAAATAGAAAAAATTAACAATAACCCGTTGTGCATTTAGAGAATTTTTTCATTAATTCGGTACTTAGATTGTTTCACTTCGTTCGCAATGACGTTTGACTGCTATCGCATTTCAACAAAAATGTCCGTCATTGCGAGGAAGAATGACGAAGCAATCTCTTATTTTCTCTAA
>QFOI01000543.1 GCA_003241175.1 Pseudopedobacter saltans | reverse complement strand
AGATGCAAATGCTTCATTTAATTCGAACAAATCGATATCATTTTTGTTCAAACCTGCTTTTTTCAAAGCTTTTGGAATTGCTTCAACTGGACCGATTCCCATAATGCGTGGGGGAACACCAGCCACAGCATGCGAAACTAAGCGAGCAATAGGAGTGAGGTTGTGGTCTTTCAAAAACTGTTCGCTTACAACCATTACAAACGCAGCACCATCACTCGTTTGAGAAGAATTACCTGCTGTAATACAACCATTCGCCGCAAATACTGGTTTCAATTTTCCTAAAGCTGCAACTGAAGTATCAGCACGAGGGCCTTCATCCACTTTTACTTCATAGGATTTGGTTTTTCTTTTTTGGTTTTCATCCAAAAACACCTCTTCTATATGAATTGGTACAATTTCGTCATTGAACTTGCCTTCTGCCAATGCTTTAATCGCTTTTTGGTGTGAATTGTAACTAAATACATCTTGATCTTCACGAGAAACATTGTACTCTTTTGCAACTGCCTCAGCCGTTAACCCCATTCCCCAATAATAGTCGGGTGTTTTTTGGGATACTTTAGGATTTGGAATCACTTTCCACCCTCCAAAAGGCATCAGACTCATAGTTTCCACTCCACCAGCAATCAAACAATCCGCTTGTCCTGCATCAATTTTAGCAGAAGCGATTGCGATTGTTTCCAATCCAGATGCACAATATCTGTTGACCGTCATTCCTGGTACTTTATCCGTATCCAAAGCCATTAATGAAATCAATCTAGAAACGTTAAGTCCCTGTTCTGCCTCAGGCATTGCACAACCAACAATAAGGTCATCAATAAGATCTTTATCTACAGATGGAACAGACGCCATCAAATGTTTTATCACATCCGCAGCTAAATCGTCTGGACGATAGAAACGAAACAGACCACGTGGTGCTTTACCAACTGCTGAACGATATCCTGCTACTATATATGCCATAGTAATTACGAATTATAAGTTATTTATTATGAATCTACCCTTCTTCTAGTTTCTCAAAATTTTCCCACCGTTAAGCAAACTTTGTATACGCTCCAGTGATTTTTTCTCCGCACACAATTTGATGAAAGTTTGTCTTTCCAAGTCCAACAGATATTGTTCGGATACCAATGTGGGTTGAGAAAGATCTCCACCTGCCATCGCATAACCTAACCATTCTGACATTTTTTGATCGTGGTCAGATATATAGTTGCCACTTCTCATAGAGTTAGCACCAATATAAACAATACCCAAGGCTTGATTTCCCAATACTCTTACATCGTTACGTGGAGTTGGTTGTACATAACCTTCGTCAGCCAAACGTAAACAAGCTGCTTTTGCTTCTGTTAGTAAACGTTCTTTTGAAACAACGACTTCATCAACACCTTCTCTCAAATAACCCAAATCAAAAGCTTCGTAGGCAGAAGTGGACACTTTTGCTTGACCAATAGTTAAAAACCTTTCTCTAAAAATGTTCAAGTCAATATCGCCATCGTGATGTGCGTCACCTGCACGTAAAGCAAACTCTTTCGTACCGCCGCCGCCAGGTATCAAACCGACACCAAACTCAACTAATCCCATATAAGTTTCAGCATGCGCAACGACTTTGTCAGCGTGCAAGCTCAATTCGCAACCACCACCCAAAGTCATGTTATGAGGCGCAACGACCACAGGAATTGAAGAGTAACGAAGACGCATTGTTGTCTTTTGGAACAAATTAATGGTCATGTCTAGTTCATCATAATCTTGCTCAATAGCCATCATGAAGATCATTCCCACATTGGCGCCAGCAGAGAAATTTGCACCATTATTGTATAGAACCACGCCACGATAATCTTTTTCTGCGATATCGATAGCCTTGTTGATTCCCATCAATATATCACCGCCAATCGTATTCATTTTACTGTGGAATTCCACATTCAAAATACCGTCTCCAATATCAATGATAGACAATCCAGCGTTTTTATAAATGGTTTTTGTTTCTCTTAAAGCATCCAAATTAATCAAGTCCTCTGTACCAGGTATTACTTGGTATGACTTGGATGGAATATCATAATACAAAACTTTACCGTCTTGTTTTTTGTAAAAACTGTCAAATCCCGCT
>QFOI01000542.1 GCA_003241175.1 Pseudopedobacter saltans | reverse complement strand
TGGTTTTTGCTTTCATATTCTGCTGTTTTGTATCGTTGTCAATCTTCACTATATCCACAATGGCACATTCGGGACAACCCTCTGTAGTTGTTATCTGCTGTATCGCTCCCTGTTTTCCACTTAGTGAAAACACTCTTAGCATTGTCGTACCTGTGTCGTGCTTCAGCGTTGCTTCATATATCTCTATTGTCATAATTGTAGTTTATAGTTGGCTACCACCATTTAAGGCGGTAGCCTGTTGTTAACTAATTAAGGTTTAGGATTTCCGCACCGTCCAAAGCAAATGCGGTACACAATTCAAATGCTTTCTGAGATTTCAGTTGGGCAGTACCACCCAATACGATACTCTGTAACTTTGCTTCGTCATTCTTGTAATTTCTTACATTCTGATAGTAGCCTGTCACGGCATTATACGCTCCGAATAACGTGCCTTTGGTGGTGTCCATTTGTTGGGTATCGCTCATCATTGCATAGCTGAAAGCATCATCAACCACATTTTTGAACACGGTGGAAATTTCATCTTCCGCACCTTTTTTGATAAGGTCAAGCGTTTCCTTATTCGGGCAAAGTGCCAATTGTATTAGCTTTCTTACTTCTCGGTCAGATACTTTTACCTTTGCCCACTCGTTGAAAATGCCCTCTAATTGATTGCTCAATGTGTTAGCCAATCCCATAATCTTGTGGGCGTTCTCGATACGTTGTTTCGCTCCCGAAGTGTGTTTGATACGGACTACATTGGTCATACTGCGTAATGAGGCATTCAGCGTGTTTTGGCATACAATCCTAATGGGAGTAAAAGCGGCTGTTATACTTCCGCTACCATCGTGGCTTGTGGTTAGGAAAATGTACTTTTCCGTTACATCATCGCCATTGCCTACTCGGATATAGTCGGGCAATTTGGCTGTGATAAAAATGCGTTCTCCGTTGCCTAACGCTCCTGCGGTTTCATATAGGATACCCTCGCCACCACCTACAATGGCATCAAAGAAATTAAAGGCTTCTTTGTTCTGTACAATTTGGTAGTCTTTACCGACTACGCCCAATACGTCATTGTTATCGGTGCGTACATTGGCGAAATAGTTCGGTACTGCCAATTCACTACTGCCTATCTCGATACCGTTAGCCGTTTCGATAATATCCGAACCCTTTGTAAATAGTGGAGATTTTACCACCTCATAATCTAACCCTGCGTATTTGATAGCTTCTTCGCTTGTTGGGTACTGCTCTACGATTTGCCCCAAACCATGCCATGCTTTTTGCTGTACTGAAAAGAAACTGTGCTTTCCTGTTCTCTCGTTGAAATGAATGTTATGTGCCATTTTGATAAAATTTTGATGTTGAAAAATGATTGAATACTCGTTGTTAGAATGGAAGGTCATCCTCCGTTGCCTGTGCTGTTACCTTGTTGTTTTCAGCTTGTGCAGTAGCCTGTACGTTTTCTGTTCTCCTGCTACCTCCATGCAGTTTGATGTTTGAGGTATGGAAATTCAGCCCTGCTCTTGCTTCTCCGTCTTTGCCTGTCCACGCTCTTGAGCTTACCCGTCCTGTGAGTTCTACCAAAGTACCTTTTGTGAGTAATGTGGCTACCTTTGCAGAAATCCAATAAGAGCAGTCGAAATAGGTCGTTTGCTCTATGCGTTCGCCCTGTTTGTTGCGGTAGCTGTCGTTTGTCGCTACTGAAAAGTTTACTACTTGTCTGTCCTGTGACGTTGTGCGTACTTCCGCATCCCTTGTCAGTCTTCCTGTGATGTTCATAATCGTTCCTGTTTTAAAAGTTTTACATTTTGTTACGTTCCCTTTTCTTGTTTCGCTTCGCAAGTCATTTTTCCAAAAGAAAAACCGGAAAAAAGAAAGCAGATAAGCAGAGCGGGAAAAGCGGAAAACCAAAAGGAAACGGAATAAGTCCCGAAGGGCGGCTTTGGGAGGCACGACAATGCCGTTATGCCGTAGTCTTTTGGTTTTCCCCAGGCTTTGCGCGCAATACATTAGCTGCCTTTTTACCGGTTGATTTTGGAAAATGAAATACCCTAATAAATCTTGTGGTATTAAATTATCAGGCTGTGATGGCCTGTGATAGAGATTTGAAAAACATAAGTAAAGGAATAGGG
>QFOI01000059.1 GCA_003241175.1 Pseudopedobacter saltans | reverse complement strand
ACAGACGAAAGCACCCAATTTATCAGAAACACGATTGATCTGCACAACAAAAGCAACACAGCACAAACTGTGGAGATCCATATAGACGCACCTAGTGGTTTCCCATCCATATCCACTGCCCAATATCAACTAGAATTAAAAGCAGGAGATTCAGCCAAAATACCTTTTACATTATCTAAACTAAGAAATGCAGAAGCTGGTCAATCCCTCTGCAGGATTATAGTCAATAACCAGGGTTCATACATGCAAAGGGATTTTGTCATTGTCAACAAGGAAATAAAGTATATAAAAGTAGTACCCATGAACAATACATTTACCATAGACGACAATACAAAAAGTATCCCTTTAGCTTTAAAACTGAAAAATCTTGGAAACAAGTCCAATACTTTTTCCATACTCATAAATGATCCATTTTTTGCAATAGACAAAACATGGACAATCACACTACAACCTTTGCAGGATACACTGTTTAGGTTTGACTATGTATTTACCAAATATGTAATGAAAGAAATCGACAATAGACGTATTGCAGTATCAGTCACCAATGGCGAAAACGCAATACCGTATTTTTTCTACATTTCAAAAGTGCAAAGTAACAATTATCAACATGCAACGCCTTATGAAGCCATACCGTTATCCGTCGAAACCGGTGCGTTTGTTTTTGGAAACACTATCAATGCTTATTGGGGAGCCAACACACAATTTGCACTCAACAAAAACACTGACCTAGACCTTATCTACCGTAGCAAGACATTTGGGATTGGTGGCGTACAATATGACTATTTTCTAGCTTCGTTGAGATACAAAAAAATGACGATGAGTGTTGGACAGATGAGCGACATCAAAGAGTTTCTAGCAACAGGTCTCGGTGCTTCTGTCACTTATGCCAAAAGCGACTCGCAAAACATTACAGTAACAGGCATTTCGGATAAAATGTCATCCTACCAAACCAGCCTTTCAAAAGAAATTGCGGTCAATGCCAACTATCGTCTTTTCAACAAAAATTTCAACTCATACGCAGTAACTATCGACAATCTTTCCCTAAACAAAAAAAGCAATATCTGGATCAACAATGCGCGAATATTGGACAAACAAGATCTCCAATTAAACGCAACATTAGGCGTTGGAAATTCTAGCGACAGTATTACTAGTATGAATACGTTTGGCTATCGATATGGTTACCAATTCATGATAAAACAACCGAACTGGAGTCTTAGATCCAATGCGTTGGTCAATACGAATGATCTTCCAGGCATCTATCAAGGCTGGAGAAGTTTCAATGATTATCTCAACTATTCCATTTCCAAATCATTGATGTTAGAAGCATACTATTCTCAAAACTATACAAGGCAGACGGTAGCGAGTGATAGCTTGTACAGATATAATGAAATGCTGTATAACCAAACTAGTTTTGGTGTATCCGGCTATCTAACGGTGCAACGTTCCGTTTTTAGACTAGGTATCGGTCGCGAAAAATCATTTGGCACTTTTTCCAATATACTCACACCTGAATACTATACATTTAACTACGGTGCGAATTTTCCCATTTCAGATTGGGGGAAAGTTAATATCACTGGTAGTTACAACTATTTACCAGCAACTAACTCCGAATTTAAATCCACGAAATTTGCAACGGTATTTGGAGGCATCACATCCAAATATGTTGGCATCAATGGCTTTTACATGGTTAGACCACTTTTTGACTCATCTCAAAATGGTCCTGACGCAGCCTACTTGACGACTAGTTACCAAATAACACCATTTGTCAATATAAAATTGTGGAGAGACAAATTAAACTGTAGAGTGCAATACGGTTACTATGGCCTAAAAACAAAAGACGCCACTTCTAGTACCACAAACTTACTGATGGGATTTATCACATACAACAATCCCAAAAAAGGTATCGAATTTTCCATCAACGGAAGCTATTATATCAAGAGTACTTTTTACATACCCAATACAGTTTCTTTTACACTAAGGAAAACAATCGGAGTACCTATTATCACCAAGCGAAAATATTATGACATGAACATCACATTGTATGAAGACCTTAACGGCAACGGAAAATATGACGAAGGACTTGATTCATTTCCACACAAACAAAGTTTGTTAGTCAATAATATTCACATAAAGACAAACGAACAAGGAAATGCCCAATACAAAAATGTATCGCCAGGAAAATACAAAATAGATTTCACCAATATGGACAATAGTGCGGGTCTAGTACCAGTTAACGGCTTTGTCCAAGAAATTGCTATACAGAAAAATCCACCCAAAATCTATATCCCTTTAAACAAGGGAAGAAGAATAGCGGGGAATATCAAATTGGTTTTGGATGATAAGAGCAGTGGAAAATTTGATATTGGATCGTTAAAGATTACGGCAACAGACTCTGCAGGAGTCAGTTTTACTACTTATTCAGATGCTCAGGGCATTTTCACCTTTTCCTTACCCGCAGGCAACTATAAGGTATCGCTCAACCCAGACGCATTCGACGAAAACTTTAGATCAAGTAGCATGGCAGTCGAGATTGATCTATTAAATCACGAAAATCAAAATGTTGCATTTACAATTAAACAGAAACCGAGAAAAGTAAACAAGGTAAAAGCGGAATTGTAGCGTCAATATATTGTTTGCACTTTTAAAATTTCATTTATGAAAAAGATAAATCTATTGATAACATTTGTTCTTTGCCTTGTTCAAGGTATTATCGGACAGACAAAAACAGATCTTCAAGTTACTATAATACAAAGGCAAGATATCAATTTCAACTACCAGACTATAGAAGAGATGGAAAGTGATAAAATAGTGCAAAACGCTGTTATGCTAAAAGCTTCAACTACCAGAAATTACAGTAAAATATATTGCTTCCTACAACTGAGCAACCCTAACAGTTCCTTTTTTTCAAAACTATATATCCAACAATCCAATACAAAAAATCCAGCCATCGCCCTTTCTTCCGCACCGCAATTGATTTATAGTTTTGCAGCCAATGATTCACCTAGTGATGTTTTTTTCGATATAAAAATTCCAAGGCAACTGAAATGGATTCCAATAGGCAACTATACATTCACGCTTATTTTTTCGTCTATGCCTTAACCTTTCAAACCATTTGTCATGAAAACAGTTATAACTTTGTTGATATCCATATTGTGTTGGAACAAAATGTCCCAAGCACAAAACACGGCAACTGGCAGTGTCAACATACCCGCATTGCAGTCGATACGTGCAGACAACCTACAATCATCCAATATTGACTTCACAAAACTTTCAGATTATCATGATGGTGTTGAAATCAAGTCATTTTGTAAGTTGACTATCAAATGTAATTACGCATGGAAATTAAAAATACAAGTGGTTAATACTTCATACAATGGAAAAATTCCCGTTGGCGTAGTGAGTGTAAGGCTACCCGGCAATAACAAATATATTCCCATCAGTGAAAATGCAACAACGGTATTGGTATGTAATAATGACAATATAAGCAACGAATATTTAGTTAATCTACGCATAGATCCAAAACTTCAATTCAACAATTTACAATCAATACCCTTTAATCTAACCTACATATTAGAACATCAATAAAACAAGTTTAGTCATGAAACAAAATACTTACTTTTTACTATTCTTATTTTCATTTTTCGCTATCAAAATAAATAGTCATGCACAGGATGCATCTAACGCACATACTGCAATCAAAACTGTCATATCAAAAGCAGTAGACACAACCCCCAAAGAACATATTGGACTAGAAGTAAAACCTGTACGTTTAGACTTTAATCTTTCCAAGGGAGAAGCCGTCATTCAGACATTGAACATTACCAACAATTTCCCTTTTAAAATGGTCTTTAGAGCATATACTTCAGATTGGTTAAGAGACAGTGTAGGCGTACACCAATATCTAAAACCTGGAACACTTGACCGGTCATGTGCAAAATGGATATCGTTTGAAAACAACTCCGTGGAAATAGCACCAAAAGAAACCAAGCAAATCATTGTAAAAATGAAAATGCCCAATACAGACAGTGCAATGGCGCAAATGAAATGGTGCCTAGTCTTTTTGGAATCTGTCAAAGAAAACAAAATCGACAAACCATCCGATTCCGTACGTACTTCTGTCAACACCATTTTTAGAGTGGGTATACATGTGCTGCAAACACCACCGCAACTAAAAAGCGACAAAAAACTTGAAATGATTAGTTTCAAGTCTATCGCCAATCAAAGAAACAATTATCAAATAACCTGTATTAACAAAGGAGAAACACAACTAGAATGTAAAGGATATCTTGAACTATCGTCACTTGCAGACAACACAAAAAAGACCGTTGGTCCTATTATGTTTCCAATATTTCCAGATCAAAAAAGGCTTGTCAATTTTAGTTTACCTCAAGATATTCCCAATGGCAAATATTCCATATTGGCTGTAGTAGACGCTAACGATGACGACGTACCACTGCAAGCGTCAGAGGCCACCGTAGAAATCAAGCAATAGTGTAAGCCAATTAACTTTTTTTAATTGAGGTATTCCAAGACCTGATCCATCTCATCCAGAACAGCTTCATCGCTTCCCGCAAAACCGGTCAGTTTGAATTTAATCTTACCGTTTTTGAGAATAAATTTAGTAGGAATGCTATTAAAGTTTAGTTTACTGGCTAGCAGATAATTGTTACCCTTATCTGGTTGATCTAGTAATACTTGAAAATTCAGCTTCATATCTTTCATCACAGTAGAAACGGCTTTGTGCCTTTGGTTAGGATCACTAAATCTTTCAAAAGTATCCACAAAAAGAAAAACGATATTTTTGTTATCCTTGTATTTGTTAACGGCTAATTGCATTCCAGGAAATGATGCCTTACAAGGTCCACACCAAGTAGCCCAAAAATCCATAACGACTATTTTGTCCTTTAGATTATTAGAGTTAACAATATTCCCATTTAAGTCCTTTAGAGAAAAAGAAGGCCCATCAATGTCCAACAATTGTCCTTCTAAGCCTTTCTTTTCCAATGTTTTGATGTATTCTTTACTACTTTTATTAGGGTTTTGAATTACAAACAGAGAATCCAATAGATTGATAGTGTTTTTATCTCCGTTTCCAGCAAAGAAAATCCTTTCTCCAAAAATCCTAGCACTATCAAATTCCTTACCTGAAAAAAGCAGGGAAATATAGTTATTATTAAGGGTAGCCTCTTTTGCATCAGACATTAGAATCGCTTCTTTTTGGGCAGTTTTAGCCTCATTAAAGTTTCCTTCTTTAGCTAAGATCTGACTATAGGTATCCAATGCCATGGCATAATTCGTCATACTATATTTTTTCCATTCAGCGCGATTTTCTTTAGGAACCTTAGAAGAATCCGAAAGCTCCACTAAACCTTTATCAACTGCATCTTTTGCAATCTTTTCAGCCAATTTTATATGAGTACCTTTTTCGAAAACATACCACGCAACCATGTTCAAATCATTGCAGGTTTTCAGTTCCGGATAGACTTTTTCCATTGTCAAGGCAGAATCCTGATCAATAAAAGAACTAAAATACATATAACGGATTTGATTATAATTGGCAGAAAGTGGATTTGTAGATTTTGTAAAGTCTACACTCGAAAATCGAGGCTTAATGGCAAGAAATGCTTTCACATTCATTTCACTGTCGGAAGGCGGGGATTCACGTGAAAATATTTCGTTGAAATACAAAAACGCGGCGACTGTCCCATTAGGGTACATCTTTGCGACTTCCTGATATAAAGAATCTTTCCGTTTCAAATCATTGGTCAAACTAAAATAGGCGTTAACATCAGTCAATATAGATTTTTCAGAGGCTTTGATAGCGAATGAGTCCTTGATAGCCTTTAGTAAAACCTTACTTGAATCTTGCGCCTTAACTTGACCTATTAAGCATATTAAAACTATGGCAATAAGTGCTTTTTTCATATTTATTTATTAACAACTGTTATCTTGGATTTAATACTATTGAAGGAGTCAATAGATATACTTGCTTAGGAATCTGCAATACATATTTCCAACTATTTGGAGCTAGACTCGCAATGATATTACCATCATAATCATACCTATTGATAGTTGGAATAAGTCCCTCTCCTTTCAATCTACGCATGTCAAACCACCTAAGACCTGTGAAAGCAAATTGTTTTCTCCTTTCTCTAATCACATAGTATAAAGCAGAATCTTTACTATTAGTGGTTAATGGTTTATAAGATAATGGACTGACATTGTTTTGAATGATTAAATTGACATTTTGCATTGCCTTATCGATATCTCCATTACGAGCAGCAGCCTCAGCAATAATTAATTTCATCTCTTCAACAGTAGTTCCGAAATTGTACTCTATAGGATAAATATTTGTCATTATACCACCACGAGTATGTAGGCTCAAGGAATCAATACCTGTCGAATAATCAGACTTAAGGTACCTCAATTTCAATCTATAGTCTGATGTATCATCAAATAATCGTGTTAATGAAGTATCTACGAAATATGGTCCATTTTTTATGGCAGATCTATTAATCCTAAGGAAAATATTAGATGGAAATTGTGCAATTCTATAAGTATTTATATCTGCTTGAGGATCTAAAGTATTTAACGGCAATACATCCAAACCAGTGCTGGCCAGACTGGCATAATAGGACGCAGAATCAAATCTAGACATATACAAAAACGTTCTTGCTAGAATGCTATAAGCACTAGATTTGCTTGCACGATATCTGTTATTGCTGTTATGGTCAGGTAGATAAGGTATAAAACTCTCAATATTAGTGATAATACTATCGTAATTGTCCTTTATCGTTCCTCTATTGGGAATAGCTGAAGCCAAATCAACACTTTGCATCCAAGGTATCCCCAAGTCTGTATTGACAGATGATTCATTGTAAATGTAACCATACAAATTAACCAAATACAGATATTCATATGCTCGCCCTACTAATGCTTGCCCCAATATACTTCTACCTACTGAATCCTCCACATTTCTTGGAATTTTTGTAATAACTGTATTGTAGGTACTAATGTTTCTGTAAGCCTCTCCCCAAATTGCGGGATTAGTGGTAAAATCTCTTGTAGGATCATCATCCCAAAGATAAGTAAGATCTAACTCAACCAAGGACTGTGGGTCTATGTATAAGTTGTCTTCATCATCGGACAATTTCATCAGAGGATTTGCTCCCGTAGTTGTTAAGGTCACCGAATTCAAGACTAAATCCAGATCACTATAAGAAGATGGAATAACATAACCCTTGGGTGTAATATCTAAATATTTATCACAGCTAATAAGCAAAGTAGATATAAAAAAAAGAATAACAATATATTTCATGGTAGTCAGTATTAGAGATTAGTAAAAATGCCTATTGTATAGGTGGGCGTAAGGTATCGTTTTGCAAAATTTCCGGTTGCAAGACTTGTATTGTATTTGTTGAAACCCACAGTCCAAACATTGGTGGCTTGAAATTTAATACTACAATTAGACAACCCAATGGGCTTCACTAACTTATCACTTAGACTATAACCAAACGTCACATCATTTAATGTCAAATAGCTTCCATTAATGACATTGCTGCTAGCATAGTTGTAAACTAATAGATTATTGTTATAAAGATCCCCATAATAAAACCCAAAAACATTTGTATTGGCTTGATCACCAGGATTCCTAAAATAATTGTCTGCTCCCTCTAGCGGATGCAAAGTATTGGGTGTTAAGGCAGGTATTCGTCGCTTGAATCCTGTATATAGATTGAGCATTGTATATACGTAAAATCTTCCAATATCAAACCTATTGCTTAACCCAATAATTGTTTGTGGTATAGTGCTTCCCATATAGTTTAAGAGAGCCCTTCCTGTATCTGCAATATTTTCAGGATACTGACCTATGAGTATTGGATTATTGGACTTATCGTAAACCAGTGGAAAGCCATTGTCATCTAATCCAGCATAGTTATACGCAAACATAGGAGATGCAGGATAACCTTCCATGAATAAGGAAGCATTAGGATTATTTAAAAATTGACCTGACGTCTTGTATATATTTGCCAAAAAAGCTCTCTTAACCTTATTAGAGTTCAGAGACAGGTTCAGACCTGTATTCCAATTGAATTTGGCATGTGTAATCCAATCTGCATGTAAAGAAAATTCGAAACCGTTGTTTCTAATATCAGCGGAATTCAAAATGGCAGAGTTCGTTCCATAAGTTGGGTCAATATTGGCTGGTCCCAATACATCTTTAGAATTTTTTCTGTAATAATCTATCGATAAATTCCATTTATTATAGAAAGTCCAATCGGTACCAACATTGAAATTATATGTCGTTTCCCATCTCAATTGTGTATTCGCAAGATTAGTAATATTAATACTTGACAAATAGTCTAGAGTAAAACCATTGGTAGAATACATGCCTATCACATCTGGAATACTGTTTTTGGAAACATTCCCATTAAAACCCGAGGATGCCCGAAGTCTAAGTGCTGTAATTACTTTATTATCCTTCAAAAAATTTTCTTTGTCTATTTGCCAATTAGCGCCCACAGACCAAAGCGGTTTGTATTTATATTTTTTATTCGTTCCAAAAAGATTAGATTGATCTACCCTAGCACTTGCAGATAGGGTATATTTAGATTTGAATGTGTACATCAAATTGGAATAACCGGAAATGGTACGATTATCTGAATAAGTTTTTGCTAACGCATTACTGAATGAAAAAGATTGATAAAACCTACTGTATGCACCTCCGCCACCATAGTTTGCCAAGTAGGAAAAATCAATGGGAAGCTGTCTTAAGGTGTTGTCGTCGTAACCAAATAAATAAGTAGAAGAGGATTTGGATACAGCTTTCGTCACTTCCGCACCCACAATTAAGTTAAAATAATGATCATTTCCTATTTTGGGGTCATAATTAACTTGAGCTCTAGTAGTAAAACTTCCTAGATTGGTATTTATAATCGCATTGTACCCCCCTCCTTTGGGGATATTGTGGTTAAGACCTCCATACCCATCAGGTTCAGTACCGAAATTGATCAATGTCCTTGCCTGAGAAGATTTCTCTGGATAATAAGACTCTAATTGTTGTCTTTGAAATTCAAAAATAGAAAAAACAGTCGCTCTCAAATTTGTTCGAATAGTATAATTGATTCTAGCAGAAATTCTATTACTTAAAAAATTGGTATTTTGTTTTACTAACTTAAAATCTTCATAAGGATTAACCATATTATCTATGTATCCATTCGTAATTTGTGTTGCATTGTAATAGGGGTTTGTTGTACTTAATGACAATACGGGCAAACCATTACCTTGATCATCAGCCAGACGTTCATAAGGAGCCAGCAGCATATAATCAGGAATAGGAGCCGTTTTAGTCACATTATAGTTAAGATCCTCGTTGATATCCAAACTCAATTTTTTGTTGAATCTAATAGAAAGTCTACTCGAAATGGAAGAAGAATTGATTCCATTTTTCTTAGCTTCTAGTGCTCTTTTTGAAAAGCTTCCCGAAATAAAATAATTAACATTATCACTACTTCCTGAAATATTCAGGTAATACTGTTGATTGGTGCTAGGTCTTAAGAAAAGATTGGCATATTCCTTTGCATTATCATAACTCCCAATCTCATCAATTTGTCTAACCAACTCCATTGAGTCAATGTTACCTCTGTTGTACTCAACTATTGGTTGAAGCCCCGATAAAAAAATATTTTGAGAATTAGGATTGACTACTAACTGCCCCCTCATGGCTCTTTCATAATTATAATTCAAATAAGTATTAGAAGGAGCAAACTTATATTTACTGTAATTGGTGGGAGGCTTGATGGATAATGTAGAAGTAAATTGAGTGCTGACATTTCCTTTTGCACCTTTAATTCTTGTAATGACTATTACGCCATTCGAGGCTCTAGTACCGTAGATAGAAGCTGCCGCCGCATCTTTTAACACGGTAATTGTCTCGATTTCATTTGGATTGATCTGATTGATGGAAAGTGTGGTTGGATAACCGTCTACAACGATCAAGGGACTAGAGTTTCCACTCATGGTTGCCAAACCTCTTACCTGAAAAAGATTGCCGCCTTGAAATTGTATGTCATTGTTGATAAGAACACCCGCCAATCTCCCCTGCATCCCATCTAATATATTATCTGTATTAACCCTTGAGTTAAAATCCTTAGCACTTAATGTGGACACTGCACCCGTCATGCGCTCCCTATTGATTCGTTGGTAACCTGTATTGATTACAACACCTAGAGAATCCAAATCCTTCGTCTGTTGATTTAGTACCACACTAATGTTATTACGTCCATCAACGGACACAGATGCATCACTATATCCAATAGAATGAAATTTCAATAAAGCCTTAGATAAATCAATATTTTTTAAAGTAAAAACACCTTTGGAGTTGGTGATAGTTGCATATTTTCCATTTGAATAAGTTACTACTACTCCATCAATTGGCGTCCCAATAGAATCGGATACAACACCAGACAAGATATCTGTTCCACTAGACTGTTCCTTATCATTTTTTTTCAATTTAAGAGGAATAGTCGATTGTTGAATTTCATATGTAAATGGTTGGTTTTCAAAACATACTTCCAAGGCTGATTTTAAAGACAAATTGTCAAAATTCACATTAACAGGTTTCGCCTGTTGCATCCACTCGTTAATGTAAATAAAATAGTGGTTGCTTTGTTTTTCTATTTGCTTTAAAATAGTCGTTAATTTTTCATCTTTTGCATGAATAGAAACTCGTTGCCCCAAAACCACACAAAAACTCATCAATAACGTTACAACGAACAACGAAAATATTTTTTCGTAAATGCTAGTTCTTTTTCCTTTCGTCTTCGTGCAAGAATTAACTACAACCTTCAAGTGAGGCTGTAAAAAAGTGCCTTTTTTTCTCATAAATTAGTCAATTGTTAATTTTAGTGGATATTTTTCTTCCCTGATACAAATAATGTATTGTTACGATAATTGAAATCTAATCCGTAGTTGCCGAGTATTTTTAATAGGTTAGTCAACGGCATGTTGTTTGGAATGTTTCCCGATATATGTTGATTTGGCAATTCACCTACTATTTCCACATGTACATCATACCATCTACTAATCTTTCTCAGTAAGGTCGAATAATCCATCCCATTAAAATTCAAAAAACCTTTTGTCCAAATATATTCATCAGTAGCGTCCTCTAATCGTTTGTAACTGGACTGGCCATCTTGAGACCTTGTGAACTGTTCCAACGGAGAAAGAATACTATTTCCTATTTGTATTTTCCCCTCAACCAGTGTTACACTTTCAATTTTATCTTCTTCATAAGCCGATATATTGAAAGCGGTCCCGATATCCTTGATCGTAAAATGGTTATTGACATTAACTATAAAAGGTATACTATCAATATGTTTTACTTCAACGTATGCTTCTCCATGAATAGTAATCCTCCTCATATCTTTTTTGAAAACAGTTGGGAATTCAATGGAAGATCCAGAATTTAACCAAACTTTTGAACCATCAACTAGTTCTAATTTATATTGCCTTGCAATAGGTGTAACGATTTTATTTGTACCTGTATCATCCATTGAGACACTTTTGCTAGGAACGTATTTCATAAAACCATCCTTTTCGGAGATTTGCCCCAAACCTTCCATCTCAATATAGCTACCGATATTTCCATCCAATTCAATCGTCTTTCCTGATGATAAACTTAAAATTGCACCATCTTTACCAGGCAAAAAGCTAGACAATTCTTTTTCATGGCCATATTTAAACAGTGAAATAAGCCCTATCGATAAGACAATAATTGCAGCGGCTCCCGAATAAAACCAAACCTTCGCCCTTTTACGTTTTCCACGATGCATCTTTAGCTTCAACAATTCCAATTCCAATTCTGAAAAATCATACCATTTTTCTGTTACGATTTTGGGCAGTGCATTACTTTCTGCTTTGTCTAAAGAAGCATAGAACGCTTCAATTTTCATTACTTCATCGTCGGAGCATTTTCCTGTTTTGTATTTTTTCAATAAATCATTTAACTCATCTAGCATACGCAAATAGCATTTCTACATATATAATGTTAAATTTGCAGTCTAACCCTATATAGTTTTTATTTTTATTTTAGAAAACTTAATTTAATTTTTTGATGTGACTAACGTTGAAGACAATACACTTCTAAAACAATGGCAGGATGGAAGCGAGATCGCATTTGATGTTTTTTACAAAAAGCATTTGAGATTACTTCTGAACATAGCTTTAAAAAAAACAGGAGATTTCGAATTAAGCAGAGAGATCGTCCAAGACTCTTTCATTGTCTTTTACAAGAAAAAAAATCAGATCGAGGATAACCCTATTTTGTATCTACAAAAGATTCTTAAATATAAAATATTAGAATATTATAAGAGAATAAAAAACAACAAGGAAAACAGTACAGATGCCATTCCTCACACTTTAGACAATAGCTTGTGGGAAAAAATATTGCATAATGACACCAATACGCTTATCTTAAAAGCAATTACAT
>QFOI01000541.1 GCA_003241175.1 Pseudopedobacter saltans | reverse complement strand
TAAAAAGAGTAGTCTTAGTTCGGAAGTCGGTGTCTGATAGGTTTGGGGCTTAAATTGACAAGGTTAGGTTACTAATTCGTTACCGATTGACAAAGGTAATGATATGGCTTAACTGATTATATTTCAGTCTTTTGCGCCCTTTTCTACATTCCCTTGTAACTCAATGTAATTTAATTTTAAACATTAAACATTTGAGTTATGGAACAGACAAAAAAATCGACGTTCAAACTGCTTTTCTATTTGAAAAAGAACGAACTGAAAAAGAACGGTAATGCCCCGATTATGGCACGTATTACCATTGACGGAACCCCTAAGACTTTCGGAACAAAGTTAGAAATTGACCCCAATAATTGGGATTTGAAACACGGAAGAGTTCAGGGAAAAAGTGCGCAGGCACTAAGCATTAATAAAAAACTGGATAACATACGTGGGCGTATCGACAAGATTTATGAAGATATGCTGAAGCACGAGGGCTTTGCGACCGCCCAAAAAGTAAAGCTATCTTTTTTAGGTGTTGGTGTAATGGATGATGCAATACTTAAAGTCTTCAACGACCAAAATGAGGATTTTAAAAAACTGGTCGAAAAGGAAGAACGCTCACAAAGCACCTACAACAAGTATATCACAGTTTACAATCATCTTACCACGTTTATCGAAGAACGCTATCATCGTGATGATATGGCTTTCCGGGAATTGACTGCCGATTTTATCCGGGAGTTTGATTTTTACCTCCGGTACGATTTACAGTCTTCGCATAATACGGTTTGGGTGTACACGATGCCTTTATTAGCCGTTGTGGAACTGGCTATTAAAAAGGGCTTGATACGTGATAATCCGTTTCAGGATTATGAAATCAATATGGAAGAAACCGACCGGGGCTATATGCTTAAAGAAGATGTTGAAAAGCTGATGATGTGCGTACCATCGCACCCACGGTATGAACTGGTAAAAGACCTGTTTATTTTCAGTTGCTTTACTGGACTTGCTTATGCGGATATTAAGAAACTGACAAGGAACAACATTCAATCATTCTTTGACGGTCATCAGTGGATTATCAGCAGGAGAAAGAAATCAGATATTGCTTCAAATGTTCGGTTAATGGAAATCCCTAAACGTATCATTGAGAAATATCTGGGTACGACAAGGAATGAATTTATCTTTCCGGTTCCGACCAATGCAACCTGTAATACGCACATAGGCAAACTGGTTGAAAAGGCAGAAATTATTACGGAGCAAAAAGTAACCTTTCACACGGCAAGGCATACTTTCGGAACAATGTTTTTGACCGAGGGTGTACCCCTCGAAAGCCTTAGTAAAATGATGGGTCATAAGAATATTTCTACTACACAGATTTATGCTAAGATTACCAGCCAAAAAATCAGTAAGGATATGGATTTGGTTTCGCCTAAATTTAAAGCAATGGAAGATGCGTTTATTATTAAAATGGAACGGGAAGAAATAGCATTATTGAATGAGCATACAAACGCAGATATAATTTATGATGCCGAAGAAATTATGGTTTAAAAATCAATATATTTTTTATTCGTCAGATTGAAGCAGAACTTAACGGTTCTGCTTTTTTTATTTCTGGATTTTTTATAGCCAAAAGCACATTTACGCCAGTCCTCATAATCCATAGTGTAAAAGAGCTTATTGGCTACTTCTAAAACAGAAATTTGAAAAATGTAGCCAGCTTGCCATTCCCCCTTGTACTTACATTTTCAAATCTCTATTACAGGCTTTCACAGCCTGGTCATTAATGCCATAAAATTTAGAACAGAATATTTCCACAATCAACCGGTAAAAAGGCAGCTAAGTTATAGCGGGCTGCCACCGCACCTCCCCAACCAAAAGACTACGGCATAATGGCAAGGCAAAATGATGGCTTCGCCAGTTGTAGTATGTTGCCTTGCCACCCTCCGGGACTTATTCCGTTTCCTTTTGGTTTTTCCGCATAGCCCGCTTGGATTATCTGCTTTCTTTTTTCCGGTTTTTCTTTTGGAAAAAATTATGCGAAGCGAAGCGGAGCAGACCACAACGGGAAGCGGGAAACGAGAAAAGCGAGTGAGTAAATAACATTTTTTCAAACATCAAAATTTTAGCATTATGGCACACAACATCAATTTCAAC